>JAQTPJ010000159.1:0-1823 GCA_028712915.1 Candidatus Omnitrophota bacterium | reverse complement strand
ATGGTTAATTTATTGGAACAGGTTAAATAATATAAAATCTAACAATGAGAAAAAGAACACAGTCGCGGGAAATAGCTTTAAAAATTCTTTACCAGATTGATATCGCGCCGCAGGATGCCAAGGCAGCGCTTGATGATTTTTTAAATCACAATGAGGATTTAGGGGCCGACATAAAAGAGTTTTCCCATAAGCTTGTTGTGGGAACGAGAAATAACCTAGAGGCTATTGATAAGAACATAACCAAATTTGCTGACAATTGGGAGCTTAAGCGCATGGCCATAGTCGACCGCAACATATTAAGGCTTGCCTGTTTTGAGCTTATGTTTCTGGAAGATATACCTTCTAAAGTTACTATCAACGAAGCGGTAGAATTGGCAAAGAAATACGGGGGTATTGATTCCGGGAAATTCATCAATGGCGTCCTCGATAAGATAAATAAAGAAGATATAAAGAAGTCTTAAATGAAACTCGCCGATTTACACCTTCACACAGACTTTTCTGACGGCACTTTCTCTCCCCGGAAATTAGTAGAGGAGGCAAAGAAAGCGGGATTGTCTTGTATAGCTGTTACTGATCATGATATTACCGCTGGGATAGCCCCTGCCCAAGAAGCAGCGCTTGATTCCCTGGAAGTGATTGCCGGTATTGAGTTGAGCTCGGAAATTGATTCCAAAGAAATCCATATCCTGGGATATTTTGTGGATACGGAATCAGCGAGACTGCAGGAAGAGATTAAGAATATAGATTTAATACGCCGCAAAAGAGTTTACGAGATGGTGGACAAATTAAAAGGTATGGGTATGGATCTTGAGCCGGATGACGTATTTAACGTTGCGGGACAAGGTAGTATCAGCCGCCTGCATATCGCCAAGGCTATGCTTAATAAAGGAAAGATCTCTAATATATATGAGGCGTTTTCGCGATACATCGGCAATAAGTGTCCTGCTTATGTAGGTAAATTTTCGCTTACGCCGCAGGACGCTATCGGCCTTATCAAAGAGGCCAAGGGTATTGCGGTTTTAGCCCATCCAGCCGTATCGAATTGCGATGAGCTGCTGCCGAGTTTCGTCGACGCTGGCCTACGGGGTATCGAGGCATACTATCCGGAGCACTCTGATATTGTTACGAATTATTATTTACGCGTGGCGAATAAATACAACCTTTTGGTGACGGGCGGATCTGATTGCCATGGAGAATCAAAGTCTGGTGTGACTGTAGGCAAAGTAACTGTCCCTTATGAATTGGTGGATAAACTCAAGCAGGAACGTTATGGCTGATAGCAGAGATAAGTACATGGATTTGGCCTTGAAGCTAAGCTTGAAGGCCAAAGGGTTGACTTTGCCCAATCCTTTAGTGGGCGCCGTTATCGTTAAAGACAATAAGATAATATCGACGGGCTTACACAGAAGCGCTGGTTCTGACCACGCTGAATTAGTTGCTTTAAAAAAAGCTGGCGCGAAGGCAAAGGGCGCTACTCTGTATGTAACTTTAGAGCCTTGCAGCTCTTTTGGCAGGACTCCGCCATGCACTCAAGCCATAATTAAAAGCGGAATTAAAAAAGTTGTGATAGGTATGGTTGATCCTAACCCGCTCCACCGCGGCAAGGGCATAAAAATTCTCAATGCTCATCGTATTAAAACTGACTGTGGAGTTTTAGAGGAAGATATAAGCGAAATAAACCAGCCGTTCATAAAATATATCACTAAAAATATTCCCTATATTACTCTTAAGGTGGCTCAGAGTTTAGATGGCAGGATTGCCTTAAGGAACGGTGAGTCTAAATGGATTACGTCTCGAAGATCGCGTCGGTTCGCGCACGGAAT
>JAQTPJ010000158.1 GCA_028712915.1 Candidatus Omnitrophota bacterium | reverse complement strand
GAAGGCATAATTTAGGCGTAGCCCAAAGCCGATAATCTTCTATCTGGGCCGTCTTAACCAAAGAATCACGTAGGTTTAATTATGAAAGTACAAACAAAATTAATTTCATTATTATTATTGCTTAGCGTTATATTCGTCGCCGGGGGATTTTTATACCAATTTTTTGAAAATAATAAATTAAACATCGCTATCAAGGGAGATATTAAGGAAAAAAATATTTACCTTGATAAGATTATGGAATTAAAAGGAGAAAATATAGTCGCATTGGCAATTGATTACACCCGCTGGGATGAAATGGTAAATTTTATCCGTAACAATGATAGGGAGTGGGCTAAGGAGATGATAAATGATGTAGTCCTTGATACTTATCAGGTGGATGCGATATGGATATACAAAACAGATCTTTCTCTGGCCTATTCCGTGAATAGGCCAGATGTCGTAGGCATGAAAGAGTTTCCTTCGTCGAAAGAATCTATTAATAATATATTTTTAAAAGAACGAATCCGTCATTTTTTTATGAATACCGAAGCGGGCTTGATGGAAATTTGTGCTGCTACAATACATCCCACTACGGATGCGGCAAGAGAGACTGTTCCTCAGGGTTATTTTCTTGTCGGTCGTTTATGGAAAGAAAGATATATTGATGAATTAGAAAAGTTATTGGAGGGAGATATTGAGATAGGCGCTGTAAAAGAAAGGGCGCCTAACTCTCAAAACGCTTTAGGCAGGGATTCCATTATTCTCTCAAAAGAGCTTGTTGACTGGGAGGGAAAGCCAGTAATAACTATGTATATTACGATAAAGTCTCCAGAGATATCAAACCAAAGATTGTTATCCAGGAATATGATGTTGATGTTTATTGGCTTCCTCGCTTTTATTATAATTTTTATAGCCATATTTCTTACTACTGCCGTAAATATGCCGCTGAGCATGATTTCCCAGATTTTAAGAGGCGATAAACCAAAAGGCATAAAGAATTTAGAGAATAAATCTGATGAGTTTGGAGATATTTCACGGTTAATAGCTAAGTTCTTCAATCAGAAAGAGGATCTTGTCCAGGAGATTGCCGAACGCAAAAAGGCAGAGGAAGAGCTTAAAAAGGCGTATACGGAACTGGAAACGACGCAGAACCAGCTTATCCAGGCAGAGAAATTAAATGCCGTAGGCCAGTTGGCCAGCGGCGTGGCGCATGAAGTAAGAAATCCACTGGGCATCATATTGCAGGGTATTAATTATCTCGAGAAGAAATTCTCAGATAAAGAAAGCGATGTTTCGGAAATCCTGGCTATGATTAAAGATAATATAAAGAGGTCAGACCAGATTATAAATTCCCTTTTAGACTTTTCTAAGGCCACGCGCCTGGTTTTACAGCCGGAAGACATAAATTCAGTGTTGGATAATTCATTGAGCCTGGTAAAAAATCATATTGAAGGCAAGAATATATCTGTTGTTAAGGAAATGGAAGAGAATATTCCGCGTGTTTTGGCAGATAAAAATAAAATAGAACAGGTATTTATAAATATATTGTTAAACGCAATCCAGGCTATGCCTGGTGGAGGAAAAATTATTATCCATAGCTATGAAAAGAAATTATCAGAAGCAAGAAATGGCATAGGCAGAAGAAGAGAGGATAGTTTCCGGCCGGGAGAGAAGGCTGTAGTGATTCAAATAGAAGATACGGGCTGCGGAATTTCTCAAGAAAATATTAATAAGATTTTCGACCCATTCTTTACTACTAAAGGCCCTACCGGCGGCGCCGGTTTAGGATTATCAGTAAGCAGAAATATAATTCATATGCATAAAGGGCTGATATTCGCAGAAAGTAATCCCGAAGGAGGAACGAAAGTAAGTGTTGTTTTAAAAATAAGAAATAAATAAAAACCGGACCATAAAACAGAAAGGTGGGCGGCATGTGGAAGAACGCAGAAGATAAGAAAGCAAAAAAGAAAATATTGATTGTTGACGATGAAGAAGATTTTACAAAGCTAGTGAAATTAAATCTTGAAAAGACTGCTAAATACGAGGTTAAGACAGAAAATATCGGTTTGAGGGGTTTGGCTGCGGCCAAGGCATTTAAGCCGGATTTGGTCTTATTGGATATTTTCATGCCGGACCTGGGAGGCAATGAAATAGCTACTCAGTTGAAAAATGATAGAGATACAGCAGATATCCCGGTTGTGTTTCTAACTGCCGTAGTTAGAAAGGAAGAAGTCGAAGGGCAAAGCGGCATTATCGGCGGGTATCATTTTATAGCTAAGCCGGTAGACACAGAAGAGATAATTGAGGTTATTGAAAGAATCGTTACTTAAATCGTAATCAGCGAAATTAAAAGAAATTCCTGTCCAGGCTTCGATACTGAATTGCTTCTGAAAGATGTTCGGTTTTTATATGTTCCGAACCTGCTAAATCCGCAATTGTTCGGCTTACCTTTAAAATTTTATCATACGCCCGCGCGCTAAAATTTAATTCAGACATTGCCATCTTAAGTAATTCGTTTTCTTCTTTGCCCAAGGCGCAGAATTTCCTAATTTGTTTGTGGCCCATCTGCGCATTACATGAAATACCTATAGCGGGGAATCTTTCTCTTTGTATAGCGCGTGTATTATTCACTCTCTCTTTAATCTGGGAAGAAGTTTCAGTGGGTTGGTTGCTGGCTATGTCTTGATATCGCGCAGTTGGAACTTCTATATGAATATCTATCCTATCTAAAAGCGGCCCGGATAGCTTTGAGCGGTATCTGGCGATTTGAGTAGTTGAGCAGCGGCAGGGAGCTTTGAGTTGTCCTAATGAACCGCAGGGGCAGGGGTTCATGGCGCATACCAGCATAAAACGCGAGGGGAATGTCAGCGATTTGTTCGCGCGGGATATAAGCACGCAGCCGTCTTCTAATGGCTGGCGCAGCGCCTCTAGGACATTTCGGTGGA
>JAQTPJ010000157.1 GCA_028712915.1 Candidatus Omnitrophota bacterium | reverse complement strand
CTTCCGATCTCCTTTAATAGACGAGAACCGCATAATCGTAAAGAACGGTTTGTTAGAGATTAACAAGAGTTCTAATCTCGGCATACAGGCCTTAATTGAGGCTAGCGGCTTGAAAGACAAAGAGATAAATCCAGGCAAGGTCAGTTTTATACTGGCGCCCCGCATAAACGCAAGCGGCAGGGTGGATTCTGCGGATGATTCTTTAAATCTGCTTTTGTCGCAGGATTATGATGAAGCCAAACAGCTGGCAAGCCATCTTAATACCCACAACCGCCTGCGCCAGAAGATAGGGGAGAGCGTCTTGAAAGAGGCTATGGATTTGATAGAGCGCAGCATAAATTTCAAAGACCACCATGTTATTGTTTTATCCAAAGAGGATTGGCATGTGGGGGTTTTGGGCATAGTCGCCTCGAGGATTGCCGAGAAGTTTTTCCGCCCCACCATAATTATCTCCTTGAATAATGGTATGGGTAAAGGCTCGGGCCGTTCTATAGCGGGTTTTCACTTATTCGACGCGCTGCTGGAATGCAAAAAACACCTGAAGGAATTCGGGGGACACAGCCATGCCGTAGGCTTGAATATCGAAACCAAGAATCTGGATAATTTTATATTGGATTTGAATAACATAGCAAAACAGAGGATTGAATTGGATGATTTGATGCCGGTATTGCAAATCGACGCGCAGTTGCCGCTGGTTTTTTTAAATCAGCGTTTAGCGGAAGATATCCAGAGGCTTGAACCGTTTGGCATGGGCAATCCCAAGCCGGTATTTTGTTCGCATAACCTTACCGTGAAATCACAGCCGTCCATCTTGGGCAGGGATACGATTAAATTCTGGGTTACTGACGGAGAGTGTACTTATGAGGCGATTGGTTTTGGTTTAAAGGATTTAGCCCCTTATATAGATCCTTCCAGGAAGCTAGATTTGGCTTATAGTTTATCTTGGGATAACTGGCAGGATGCAAATTCGCTCTTACTTGCAATTAAGGATTTGAAGGTAGTTTCTTAGGAATGCGTGAGAGGATGGCAGCCTTAAATTGCTTTCTTGACCTTGTTGGCCTTGAGGCACTTTGTGCAGACAAAAATATCTCTTCTGCCTTGAGGAGTGATTGCCTTAAAGCGCTGCACATTAGGCTTGAATACGCGATGAGAGGTGCCGGTGATTTTCTTGCCAGCTCCGCCTCTTTTCTTAGCCATACCTCTACGGACAATTGATTTGCCGAATACAGGTTTTCTACCGCAGATTTGACATAAGCTTGACATAGTGAAGTAAAGTATACTCGAAATTATATTTTTGTCAAGGAAAATGAATACTTCTCAAACAAAAAGGCAGGATATTTTAAAAATTATAGCCATAATATGGCTTCTTATGCCTTTGGCGGTTATTTTTACGTTTCCGGTATGGCTGCCGGAAATCGGCAACTTTCTTATGGTAAAAGACAACATTCAAAACGCAGATTGTATAGTTCCGCTGGGCGGATACCTGTATTCCAGGTTTCCCAAAGCAGTCGAATTGTATAATGAAGGGTATTCAGATAAAATATTATTTTCTTTGCTGCCTGAGCCGCAAGGGGATTTGGTTGATGAAGGCAGCTTGACACTTAGAATATACGGCCACAAGGAATTCCCCAGGAAAGAATCTGCGCTGATGGCATTCAAATATTTCGGAAAGGGCCCGGAGAATATTTATTTTACAGACAGGACGGTTACTTCTACATATGAGGAGGCTTTAGCCACGAAAGATTTTATGTTAAAGAATGGACTGAGGTCTTTAATTTTAGTCACAAGCCACTATCACGCAAGAAGGGCGTTAATGCTTTTTGAAGCGGTATTTAAAGGCACGGGCATTAAAATATTTAATTGTACCAGCGGCACAGATTCAATAAATCCTGTCCGGTGGTGGCGCAAGGAATCCGAAGTCAAGATGGTCCTCCAGGAATATTTATCCATGGCGCATAATTTTATTTACCACTTTATGATGAAAAAAGAAAGAACAGCATTCGACAGCTATTAAAATATGGCTAAAGATTTGACCAGTGAAATTCTCAAGGGCGTAAATAAAGAGCAGGCAGAGGCAATTACCTATAAAGAGGGGCCGTTGCTTATAATTGCTGGCGCGGGCACGGGAAAGACTACGGTAATCAGCCGGCGTATTGCCTGGCTTGTCTGCAGCGGCATTGCCAAGATGGATGAAATACTCGCCCTTACTTTTACTGATAAGGCATCCGGCGAGATGACTGAAAGGGTAGATGTTTTGCTTCCTTACGGATATACGGATGTATGGATTTCCACATTCCACGCGTTCGGCGACAGGATTTTAAGGGAGAGCGCCTTGGAGTTAGGGCTCAATCCTGATTTTCAGGTATTGACCAAACCCGAAGCAGCTATATTCTTCAGAGAACATTTGTTTGAGTTTCCATTAAAGATTTACCGCCCGCTCAGCAACCCCACCAGGTTTATTGATACTATACTTAGTTTATTCAGCCGTTTGCGCGACGAGGATATCTCTCCTAAAGAATATGTGGAATACGCGAACAATCTGGATAAGAAAGCTAAAGAAGAAAAAGATGACTCAAGGATTGAGGAAGCAAAAAAGCACCTTGAGGTGGCGTTGACCTATGAAAAATACACCGACCTTTTAGACAAAGAAGGAAAAGTCGATTTTGCCAACCAGTTCTATTTGGCGTTGAAGATCCTGCGCAGCCACCCTAGTATACTTAGAAGGTATCAGGAGCAATTCAAATATATTCTGGTGGATGAATTCCAGGATACGAATTTCGCGCAGTTCCAGTTATTAAAACTCCTGGCAGCAGGGCACAAAAATATCTCGGTTGTGAGCGATGATGACCAATGCATCTTCCGCTTCCGTGGGGCCGCATACAGCAACATCCTAAACTTCATAAAGGAATACCCCAAGGCAAAACAG
>JAQTPJ010000156.1 GCA_028712915.1 Candidatus Omnitrophota bacterium | reverse complement strand
TAGATACAAACTCTTCAATATAATGCAATTGTTTATCGAATATGCTCATATCAATAAGGCTCCCCTTTAACATATCTTCTGGCTATGTCTAAATAATAAACAAAAGGCTTTTTCTGCTGTATTATAGGGAATAAATCCCTATCTTTTACTCTTCTAATTTTATTCTGCACGAAATTTCTCTTCAGCATAATACCTCTATAATCTGCGACCACGCTAAAAAGGGCCTTGATAATAAAAAACGCGTCGCTGAATTTCCCTCTCAGGCAAAATAATAACGATAAAATCAAAAAACTGGGTAGCTGAAAAAACAACATTTTAAGAAGCCTTAAGGAACCTGCGTTTTTTAATGCCGTAATCAAATAATTCCTGCAGCCATAATACCTGACCACATAATTTGAGTAGTATTTCTTTTCATCCTTAAGCGGAGTTGAATAAGCATGCCAGACTACTGATTTTGGGGCAAAAACAACCTTGTAGCCTGCAAGCCACGCCCGCCAGCAAAAATCAGTCTCCTCCAGATACATAAAATACGAATCATCATACATGCCTAATTCTTTGAAAACTGCGCTCTTTATCATTGTAGCTGCGCCTTTAGCGTTGAAAATATCTTCCACCTTATCAAACTGCCCTGTGTCCTTAGCGCCGTTAGAACGCTCCACCAAAAATCCAAAGGGTGTAAGAAAATCCCCTGCGTGATCAAACCTATTTCTCTCTAACATGCTGAGCAGCTTGGCCTGCGCCACTGCTATTTTCTCGTCTTCTGAGAAAACCTCCAGAAACCCCTCAATCCAGCCCTTACCAACAACCGCATCGTTATCCAGAAAAATTATGTAATCGCCATGGGAGTATTTGAAACCGATATTCCTGCCTCCGGGAACTCCATAATTTTTCTTTTCGCTGATAACCCTAACTCTATCGACAGCGTAGTTATCTTTAAGGAATGATACGCTATCATCAACCGAAGCGTTATCTACCACAATTATCTCAAAATTATGATATGTAGAAGCTAATACTGAATCAAGGCAGGGTTTAAGGAATTCTTTGCCATTATAATTAAGTATGATTATGGAAACCAGCGGTTGGGAGTTCTTATCCAAATATTTTTCCACGCTTAAAAAGATTTTATAGCCTGTGCGACTGTCCTAATTTCTTTCTCTTTTAATCCGCTGCCCGAAGGTAAATATAAACCAGTGGCTGCCAGGATGTCTGTGTTGGGGTATCTTTCGCCATGGAACAACCCCATTTTTCTAAAGACAGGCTGCTTATGCATTCCCGTAAAGAAATCGCGCGTTTCAATGCCTTTGCCTTTTAAATAATTCACAAGGCTTTTCTTTTTATTGCGCATCTTCCCTTTTAAGGTTATGCCGTACATCCAGTAAACATTCTTAGCATAGGATTTCTCGACGGGAATATTTATCCAATCCAGACCCTTTAATAACTTATTATAGAAATGGGCGTGCTTTCTTCTTAAGTTAATAAGCTTATCTATATTCTCTAATTGCGCAAGGCCTATGGCTGCGTGGATATTAGTCATACGGTAATTAAAGCCTATTTCGTGATGGATAAACCTTCTTTTAACAAAAGAAAGGTTCTTAAGTAACCTCAACCTCTCAGCTATCTTTCTATTACTAGTTAAGGCCATTCCCCCTTCGCCTGTGGTAATAATTTTATTGGCATAAAAACTAAAACAGGCCACATCGCTTAAAGAACCTATAATTCTCCCTTTGTAAAGAGCGCCGTGCGCCTCTGCCGCATCCTCTACTACATACAGCCTATGCTTTTTAGCAATTTTTATGATGGGGTCCATATCGCAAGGATGGCCGTAAATATGCACAGGAAGTATCGCCTTTGTTTTCTTGGTAATTTTTTTCTCAAGCTGCTCTACATCAATATTGCCAGTATCCAATTACGCATCCACTAATACCGGCTTAGCTCCAGCATAGCAAATTGCAAAAACAGTAGCAATCATAGTAAAAGACGGGACTATGACTTCATCTCCTTTTTTAATACCCAGGGCTGCCAAAGCCAGATGCAAAGCCGTTGTGCCGCTCGTTGTGGCTACACCAAACTTTACATTACAATAAGCGGCAAATTTTTCCTCGAATTCCGAAATATATTTACCTTGAGAAGAGATCCAGTTTGTCTTAAGGCAATCCTTAACAAACTCTAATTCCTTGCCCATTAAAAAAGGCGTACAGACCGGTATCATTATCGCTCCTTACTTGCCCGACGGCAGCCAGGCATTTTAAGATATATTTTGTTCTTTTCGCTGTATGGGCCTTCTTTTACTTCCACTAAATATGATTGTTCTAAAAATTTAAATCCATGCGCGCCGGTTAATAAAATCAAAAGATCTCCAGTCTTTATTATCTTTCTGCAAAATAATTCTGTACCCTTGGCATAGAAGTGAACCTCTACCTTGCCTTTTTTACATAAAGAACTTCCTGCGTAGGTTCTTCGCGCACCCCCTTTAAATCCCTGTGCTTATGCGGCTTTATCCTGTGTTCCTTAGGATAAATAATCATGCCCACCTGAAAAGCGCTGTTGGCGCTGGTAAAGAAATTTGCGCCTTCCCGCCAAAAGCCATCTCTTACAATCATGCCCAGAATCTTATTCTTGTATTTTATGACTTCCATAATCACCCCTCTTTTTTAAAAATACTTCTTAAGGAATATTTGGCTAAATTAATTATTGTGGAAGGAATAGAACCCAAAGCCTCGACTTTACCTGTGGTTAAAAATATATAGAAAAAATAACAATTCTGGAATGCCAAATAAAGCAAAAAACGCACAGCCTTATCCAGAGTATTAGGCTTAATATGCCTGAAATAGAATCTCGTGAAATTTTCTATTCTTTGGTAAGAATTAAACCTCTCTGAGAAAAAACCCTGTTTACTAGGATAGTGATAAATAACCGCCTTAGGGTTGAATACGGTTTTAAACCCTAACCTTCTTAGCTTATAAG
>JAQTPJ010000155.1 GCA_028712915.1 Candidatus Omnitrophota bacterium | reverse complement strand
AGCTTTTTTGATTGTCTGTAAAAATTTTGCGATATCATTCAGCCTCTTTGTAATACCGGGGAAAGAATTGTTGTCAAAATCCCTTCTCACGCCTCCTACCTTCATCATGGCGTAATTATTCCTGTTACCGCTCAAACCCTCTAATACATCCAGGACTTCCTCTCTTTGTTTCCACGCCCACATATATACGGTATTATATCCCAGGAAATGTCCTGCCAGGCCAAGCCACAATAAATGCGAATGAATCCTCTCTAATTCTGCGGTAATAGTCCTTATATAAAGCGCCCTCTCCGGCACAACACAATCGCTACCCATAATATCTTCCACTGCCATAACATAGGCTAAAGGATGGCTGGTAGAACATATGCCGCAAATCCTCTCCACAACAAACGCGGCCTGGTCAAATGTCTTTAATTCCGAAAGTTTTTCTATGCCGCGATGGTTATAGCCGATATTGACAAACACATCGACTATCTTCTCGCCGTCAACGACTAACTGGAAAAACTCCGGCTCTTCCTGTAATGGATGGTACGGCCCAATTGGAATTATTGTCTTACTCACCTAAACTCCCCTATCGCGTATCGCGCCTTTATCCCATTCTTTATAATCAGCGCGCAAAGGATAAACGCCTTTAGGCCACTCGTCAGGAAGCAGCAGCCTTTTAAGGTTCGGATGCCCGGGAAAATCTATCCCGATAAGCTCGTGCATCTCGCGCTCTATCCACTCCGCCCCTTTTATAATTGCGGCTATGGAATCTATCTTTGGTTTATCCTTGTTAAGTTTTACCCTTATGGAAACAATGAAGCCTAATTTATCGAACGTAAAGTGATATAGTATCTCAAAATGAGACCGCGCGTCCAGCCCGGACGCGATATTAAACCTCGCCCTCAAATCCACAAAGATATATTCTACAACGTCCTTAATATCCTTGGGGTCTATTTCGATATAAACCCTTCCGGGCGATTTGTCGGAAAAATCCTTTATCGTATCCTTAAATCTTTCCTTAATACTATTCAGTATTGTGTCTTTATTCATTTCTGTAATTTGCTGTTTTTAATCTTCTCTATCACCTTCGCCACTCCCGCGATTATCGCCTCGGGCTTTGGCGGGCAGCCGGGGATATAAACGTCAATAGGGATTATTTTATCCAAAGGCACAGGGCAATTATAAGAATCTATAAACATTCCCCTTGACATCGAGCATTCACCGACGGCTACGACAAGAATCGGCTTGGGAGCCTGCTCATAGAGTTCTTTTATTTTTGGGATGCATTTTCTGTTCACAGAACCGGTGCATAAAAGCACATCCGCGTGTTTTATGCTGCCTACGAGCACCATGCCGAAACGCTCCACATCAAACCTCGGAGTCAGGCAGTCAAGTATTTCAATATCGCAGTTGTTGCAGCTTCCCGTGGAAAGATGAAATACCCAGGGTGATTTTAATAATGCTTTTAGTTTTACGCTCATAAACCTTTAATCGCTAATATTACCGCCAGAATAGCCAGGACTGTAACGGGCCCCCAAAAAAACCTTAAAGCCTGATCAATCCTAAGGCGGGGATTGGTATTCTTAACCACTACTATCAAAACAATGATGCCGATGAATCCGAATAAGCTTTTCAACAGGTGCGCTGCGCTGAACCCTCCGAAAAATAGTATAGTCATAAGAAAAGGCAATACAAAGAACAACATTGCCTTTGTTAATTTAAAAATCGCCAGCGCCGGCCCGGAATATTCTATCAAAGCCCCGGCTGCCAATTCTGTCTCCGCCTCGGCCACGTCAAAAGGAACCAGCCCTAATTTTGCCTGCGCGCACAGCAATATAACTATAAAACTTATAACGCCTGACCAGCTGGCAATAAACATCCCATTCTGAGATTGATAGGCGATTATATCGCCGAATTTTATGGCTAACCCTGATTTTATCACCACTGCCAATACTGCTAAAATAAAAGGCAGCTCGTAAGCCAAAACCAGCTTCATCTCTCTTGACGCTCCGATGCTCGCCAAAGGATTATTAGAGGCAAAACCTCCCAAAATCACGCCGAGCGACGGCAAAACCAAAAAATACAAAACTACGATTAAATCTCCGAAGAATGTCTTATCCGGATACATATTCACTACAAAAAGCAGAGTGGAAACTACCATTGCCCCGACAATCCCTATGATGGGCGCCAATAAAAATGTATTTTTGGAAACACCCCTGGGTATTAATAATTCTTTCCCTAATAGTTTTACAATGTCGGTAAACGGCTGGAATAACGGCGGCCCTACGCGATACTGCAGCCGCGCTGTAACTTTACGCTCAAGCCAGCTGACTAAAAGCCCTAATATAGCGGTAAGTATAAACCCGAAAAATATAAAATATAAAACCATTGCCATAAACTAAGCCTTCTCCCTTAACCAGTGAGTAGAATGGGCGACTATGTTATCGCCTATCGAGTAAAGATTCTTCTCCGCATCCGGCTCTATGTCCTTCAAAGATAACGCTCCATAAGGACAAGAAGCTATGCAGACCGGCTGTCCTTTTTCATTGCGCCTATCAAGGCATAAATCACATTTAGAATTTATATAAGGAACCAATTCCGGATAAATCGTCCCGTAAGGGCAGGCGTGCGAACAACTCTTGCAGCCAATGCACCTCATATAATACCTCTTAAGGATGCCATCCGGCTGTTTCTCCAGCGCGTTCTGCGGGCAGGAATTCACGCAATGCGCGTCTTCGCACTTCCTGCATATCAAACTATAGGTAAGTAATTCCCTTAATTCGTATATGCCGTTATTAGCCGTGTGATAAAAATAACTGCAATTCACAACGCACTTCTTGCACGCCGTAGAGCATATATCAAGGTCGACAAATAATTTATGCTGTTTTGCCATAACTAATCCCAAATCTCCTGAAAGCCCGCTATTTGATCATAAGTAAATACCGGGCCGTCTTTACAGCAGTAGAAACTACCAACGCGGCAATGGCCGCATTTGCCT
>JAQTPJ010000154.1 GCA_028712915.1 Candidatus Omnitrophota bacterium | reverse complement strand
GAAACAATCGAAGAAAAATTAGTTGCATTTCGCGCGAGAAATGGTTTATGCAGGAAGGCATGAAACTAATTTGCCGGGAAAACGGTTATTATTACATTCAATATTACCGTGGCAAAAAGAAGTCTTTGGACACAAAGGACAAAGACATTGCAACGGCAATGTTCAAACAGGAAGAAGAAGACTACCTTAAAGGAAAACTTCTTCACCTTCAAAACTACAAAACAATTACCCTCGGACAGTTCCGAAAAACATACGTCGAGACTTATCGTACCGGCCTTGCTAAGCATACCACAAGACAGGATGAAAGATCACTTCAACGTTTAGCTGAAGCCATAGGCGACAGTACGCCCCTATCAATGATCAGCCCGGCTAAGTCTTCCAAAAAAACAAAGATTGAAGAATTTAAAACAATATGCCTAGCCCGAAAGGTAAGGCCAGTATCTATAAACTCATACCTGCGGCACATAAAAAAAGCCCTCAATATAGCCGTAGAATATGGGATCATGGAAAATTATAAAAAGATAACCATGTTGAAGGTCGGGAAAAAACTTCCCAAAATAATGTACCCGGCTCAGGTAAACGCCCTTCTCTCCAAAACAAAAGAAGAGGATATTAACGAATGGCTTTATTATATGATCTGCATCTGGACAGGCGCGAGACGCGAAGAAGCCGCGGGCGTAGATTGGATAAGAATAAGCCTGGAACGTGAGAGAATCACATTGATAGGCAAAGGCCGGCATGAGCGTGTTGTTCGCATCTTAAGGCCTCTCAAAGAAGCTCTGGAACCTTTTAAAAAGGATTTGGGTCCGGTCTTTCCGAAGCAGCACCTTGACACCTATACCCATCACTTTAAAAAGCGGGTTCGGGCAATGGGAATCAAAGATATACACCTGCATAATTTACGGCACACAGCGGCAACGTATATGCTTAAATCCGGAATCGACATTAAAACGATATCAAAAATCCTTGGCCATGCCAGCGTGACGACGACCGAAATTTATGCCGATGTTCTGGCGGAAATGATCGCAAAGGAGATGGAAAAATATGAGATTAAATAATAAAATTGGGTGCAAATTGGGTGCAAAATCGACACAAATTGGCCTAGATTTGCCGAGAATTGCCGAGAAACGAAAGAAGGGTTTCCGGTGTAAAGTACCGAAAACCCTTGATATATTTGGTGAGCCCTGTCGGAATCGAACCGACAACCTAATGATTAAGAGTCATGCGTTACATCCTTTAATATCAATCATTTACATTATCATTGGGTGCTTTTTGGGTCCGGTTTCGCTTCTTCTCTTTTTTCTAAGACCTTTCCGGTGATTAATATAGCGACTAAAGCGCTCACTAGGCTAACCACTGTTGCATCGATGGCCTGCAATGTTGTCTTGCAAACTGAAACATACGTCCAAACACCAAAGACATCGAGTACCACAAAAACGATGGCAAACAGTAGAATGAACCTCATTGTCGAAGTGGCATTATTCTTATCAAGTAAATCTCTTAAAAAACTCATGGTGCACCTCCGTAGCATTGAATTGTTTTTTCCATCTTCAGGGCGTAGTCAATCACAATGATGTAATTGTCCACTATCTGACGGATTGTCCAGCGGGGATTATAAGCGTCGGCCTTACCGGTGGTTGACAATATTTGTCCGCTGGCTTTTGAATCGCCACCGCGTGAGAACACCCCATTATTAAAATACAAAGTAACATCATCAATAATTTTTTCATCTTCCGCTCCTAAAACGCATTGAGATTTTATTTTACTTATTTCTGCCTTATAATAAGCAGTTGTATTTTCGACGGCCTGCTGCGCTGCGGTTAATGCCTTCTGTCTTATAGTCTGCGTCTTATAGTCTGCGATCTGTGCGGCGAGGTCTCTGTTTGTTACATTTAGCCCCGCTATACTGGCCTTTTGTTCGGTGATGGTATTGTCCTTGACCTTCAGGGAAACTCTCTGCCACAGGGAAAGCAAGCCTATGAGAATAACCAAAACGGCAAGGGCAAGGATCAAGATATTCTTTGGATTTTTTAATAATTTTAAAAGTGCGCTCATATTAAATACTCCTTATACCTCAAATAAATTGCGCCGGACGTGATCAACGCGATTAAACCATCCGTCGAGAAACTGCTGCAAACTGGCATCATGTTGGACATACAAAACATACTGCGTTTTACGCAATTGGCACATCTTATCAGCCAGATAGAAAGCCGAATCTACGCACTTAAGAGCATGAATAGTTTTTGGCCCGATAACTCCGTCGGCTTTAATTCCTAAAGCCTTTTGTAAGAGCTTTGCGGCCGTTCTCTGGCCGGAATTAACCGCAACATCGAACACAACATAAGCAACCTGCGCGGGGATCTCCGCCATGGGGAAATAATCCCAAAAATATTTCTTATATATTCTGCCAGCTGTTTTTTTGTCCATTAAACGAATATCCTGGATATCGATATCTCCGTCGCCATCCAGATCACCGAGGTCATAATCTCCGGTGTCCTGCAAAAATTTCAGTGATATACCGCAATTCGTAGGCCCGCCTTTGTCTTTGGGAATATTATTAAATCCGCCTTCGGACGCTAAAAGTAAATCAAGTGCTTTTATAAAATCAAAATCGGTTGCCATTTACCTGCGACGCTCCTCTGCCTGCCTGATAAGTCTTTGATCGATTGCGTTTAGTTTATCCGCGATAAAACTGAACTGTGTCTCAACTTTCGTCAGGCGATCTGAATGCTCCGAAATCTTGCCGGAGGAATAAACAGCCAAGCCTATTATGCCCGTTATAATTAAGACAAGAACCGGCCACAGGCCAAAGGTAACATTTGTCTCTGATCGCCTTTGTGTTGCGGCACTATCATCTTCATCGTCGTGTCTGTGTTGTGGAGTCATTTGCTTTATTCCCCTTTTTATTATATTGACATCTTGGGCGGGTTTGCGGTTTCCCTTTACCGCCGGAGGACGGCCGGCCTGCTGTCCTCTGCCCGTCGCTCT
>JAQTPJ010000153.1 GCA_028712915.1 Candidatus Omnitrophota bacterium | reverse complement strand
AATAGCGATGCTGCCTTTGTCTGTAAACTTAAAGGCGTTGTTCACCAGGTTAGTCAAAACCTGGATAATCTTATCTCGATCAAATTTTGCTCCTGGAAGATCATTATCGAGTTGACACACAAAATCCAAATTCTTTTTCTCTGCCAGAGGAATCATCGCCTGCTGTATTTCCCTGGCTACTTCGTTTATGTCATTTTGTTCCATCTTAAATTTCATTTTTCCGGATTCGAGCGTCTGAAAATCCAAAACTCCGCTAATCAGCCTGTCCAGCCTATCCACATTCTTTTTGACAATATCTAAATATTTTTGCTGTTCTTTGTTAATATTTCCGATTGTCTTATCCAAAACCACAGATACACCTTCCTTGATGATAGCGAGCGGCGTCCTTAATTCGTGAGAAACCATTCCGGTAAATTGCGCCCTGGCGCGCGAAGCCTCCTGCAAATCGTTCATCATATGCAACATTGCCCTCTGCATCCGGGTTAAGCTTTTACTGTGTTCTTCAAGTTCTCTGTCCTTCTTCTCCAAATCGCTGATAACCGCCATGATCTGGCGCATATCCCTGGCCACACCCACAATGCCGATAATCTTGCCTTTTTGTTCTATTGTCGCACCGCTAAAATTTATGGGAATTTCTTTACCCTCTTTGGTAAGAAAAGTTAAACCGATATTATACGCCACGCCGGCAACAATTATTTCTTGGAAGTATTTATGCAGCACATTTTTTTCTTCTCTTTTTTCTTCTTCTTGCAGGAAAATTCTTTCCATCGGTTGGCCTACAAGCTCATCTTTCTCATAGCCTAATAAATCTAAGGCGGCCTTATTTACCAACCTTAACGTAGCGTCGGGATTAACCACAATCAAAGAATCCGTCATAGAAGCCACAATGCTCTCCAGATATACCCGTTGGTCGAGGTTTTCCTTTTGCTCTTCTTTAAGTGTAAGCTTTTTTCTGATTCCGCCTTTAAATCTCATTTTGTTTTTAGTTTTTCCTCGAGCTCTTTTACCTTATCCTCAAGCTCTTCCATCTTTAATTCCCTATCCACGGCAAATTTACTGAACTTCTCCAAATCCTGCATCTTGGCATTTAATTCCTCTTCTATCTGCCTGCGCTGGCTGATTTCTTTATGCAAATCCTCATTGGCTTTGGAAAGTTCCGCGGTGCGGACCTTCACGCGCAACCCTAATTCCGCATAAGATTCTCTCAATTGTTTTTCTAATTCCTTATACTCGGTGATATCGCGCCCCTCGGGAATCATAAAAACAACCTTGCCTGTTTTATCTTTTACCGGTTTAAGAGAAAAATCAACGTAATGAAGGCTTTCGTCTTTTGCGATATGAGTGGCTTCAAAACGCACAAATTCTCCTGCCGCTGCCTTCTGTATAGAGTCGCGCAACTTCTGCTGTAGCTCCTTGGAATGCGTCCACCATGGCGTTTCCCAAAAAGGCTTGTTTAGGACCGCTGAAACTTCAACTCCGGCAAAGTCTAATGCCGTCTTATTTGCTTCTATTAGAATACCTTTCGTAGTCATTAGGCCGATGAATTGAAAGGCCTGGTCAAAAACAGCGCGAACCTTAAGCTGGCTATCCTGCAAAGATGCTTCCAGTTTTTTTCGCTCGGTAATATCTTCAATAGCCAAAAGGATCAGCTGCGGCCTGGCAGACTCTCTGGGGATCCATTCGGCGCTAAGAAACATTACCCTTTTCCCAATTTCAATAAAATTATGCTCCACCTGAAAATCAGTGATGACTTTATGTTTGGGAAGGACCTTATTCAAAAGCTTACGCAGGTCTGGAATGTCCCATTGGCGCTCTCCTAAATCATAGATAAATCGCCCTATGGTTTCTTTGGGTTTTACTTTGAAATTATCGTAGAAAGGTTTACTGGCGGTAACTACCTTTAATTCCCAATCCAAAACTATTAATGGTTCGCGCACGGTAGCAATAATGCTTTCGGCATATTCAAGCCTATCCTGAATGATCAAATCTTCTTTAGAATATAAAAAACCCTTTGCCTGGATTTGTTTTAACCGGCGATGCAGCCTTTTTACTTCCGCCGCCAATTGTTGTTGTTGTTGTTGTTTCTTAAGATCTTTCATTTTTTAAGCCCCCTCTCTCTTAAAAAACAAAAACCCAAGGCCTACATTTCTGCAGTGACTTGGGTAAATCTTCTAAAATCAGGCTAAACAGGCTATCCCCGCCTGTTTATCTTTTTATTATCCCTCTCTAAAGAACCCCTTTTCTAAAACCCCTTTTGGCGAGATATCTAAATAAAATTATACTACTTTGTATATTGAAGTCAATAATAAATACCGTGCGATTTTCTCGGGCTATGGCACCCATAACAACTATATTTCCTATTTGGATGGGGATAATGGCGCGGCAGAAAGATTCTCTGTATACAGCTAGAAAAAAAGCTATTGACCGCATCCGATCAATAGCCTTAAAATTTTACATCGAAAACTGAGAGATTAGAGGGAATTTCTTGCTATTTATAAGTATGCATTATAAGACTGGGCGTAGTGATTATCAAAAAAATTCGGGATTAAAAGGGCTATTCCCTTTATCCTGGTTTTTGCGCCTGTTAATCCGGCTTGTGAACCGTAATCGGCGCTCCTTCGGTACCGGCGTAGAAAACGATGATTTCTGCCGGCTCCGCTCCCTCGTTTTTTCCGTAATGCCAGGTGTCCACTACTTCCACGATGGCTTCTCCTGCCTTAAGATGAAGCGTCTTTCCGTCTTCGGTTTTAACCGTCAACTCGCCCTTTAATAATACGCCCGCATTAATAACCGGATGCTCATGCTCTGCCAGAGTCTCCCCTGCCGGAATTACAATACGCAGGATGGTGATCTCCGGATTCCCTTTAGGGTAGACGGGTAAAAGCGCGCCATCCCAACTGATGCCGGATTTCGCCAACTGATGAACTTCGGTTTGCTGGATTAATTCGGAAGTTTTTGTTTTTTGCGGCCGATTATCAGCCCGTAATGTCCC
>JAQTPJ010000152.1 GCA_028712915.1 Candidatus Omnitrophota bacterium | reverse complement strand
CGGATTCAATGCGGGATATATCCAATATATTATTTATAAGCTGGGACAGGCTGTCCGCGTGTTTATTTATTTTCTCCAGGCGTTCCTTTACGGGCTGCGGTAATTCTCCTAATTTGCCCGCGCTCAACAGGGAGGCATAGCCTTTTATGGAAGTGAGAGGGGTGCGTAGTTCGTGCGATACAGCGGAGACAAAGTCGCTCTTTCGTTTGGTTACAACTTTTATTTCTTCAAGGGCCGCGCTTAATTCCCTTGTGCGCTGGGTAACTTTGTTTTCCAGCTCTTGGTGCGAACGCCATGTTTCTTCGAATAGCTGCGCGTTTTCCAGCGACTGGCCGATTTGTGTCGCCAGTATAGAAACTATTTCTTTATCGCCTATGGTGATGGGAGAATAGCTGGATTCGCTGGTTACAAGCAGGGCTCCGACTATTGCCCCCTTGCTGGAGATGGGCGCGCATATAAAAGATTGTATTTTTAACGCCTTTAAGATGAGGCCTAAGTGTTTAGGGCTTATCTTTGAATCGATACTCGACACAGTATGCGCGTGCTTTATGGCCGGTTCAAATATGTCTTTGACGGATTCTGCGGAGAATGCCGCGTCAATATTTTTTTCGTTGTAGCCTATCCTTAATTTGATATTTACGGTGTCAGGAGAATACAGCGACTGTGCAGGGCCTACCATAAAGACCAGCGCCCTGTCAAACCCTAATTCTGTGATGTGTTCTTCCGATATTTTCTGGAATATTTCGTTTTCATCAAGAGTCGTGCTTAGTATGTGCGAAATTTTCTGCAGGGTATATAGGCTGCTTATTTTTTTATCCAGTTCGGATTGTGTCTTATGCAGTTCCAGGTCGGTTTTGATAATGAGCTTGGCTTGGCTGTCCAGGGCCTCGTATGCCTTTTGCAGTTCCTGCAGAGACCTTTGTAACTTGCTAATCCGCCTGTCTTTTAAAAGCGAGATTATATTTAATATAAGGATAATGACAATTACGGAGGGGCCTACTATATATAATATGTCGTCGAAAGAAAATTGCTGCAGGGACAGGTTGTTAAACCAGGCCATGGTGTTCTCCTATTGTTAATACGGCGATGGTTTCGTTATGAAAATGCGACTCGCCGCGGTATTCCAGGGATTTTAAAGGCGCCTGTTCGCCGAATGTGCACACGCCTATAAATGGTACAGTTTCTCCCAGCGTGTTTTTTACGGTTTCTATCTCTTCATTAATCCTGTAGCCGAATAATTTAATGCGCGATACCGATTCAAAAATAATCGCGCCCAAAATAGCGGTGTCGCTGAATTTATATCTTGCTTCCTGCGCCGCAAGTTTGGCAGCCTCCAGCGCCGATTCTTTCGTCCCCATCATTATTCGTATCTGGCTGCCTTGAGGTATATCTCCCTGGCACACCAATCCGCCGTCATTATCTATATTTATAACATTTCTGAGCAGGTATTCTTCTTCTTCCGAAAGATAAATACCCAAAGGATATAAGATGCTTATCTGGGTTAGAAGAGACTTTATTTCGTCGATGTTTTTCTTAAAATAGTCTTTGTATATTTCTACGGCAGGGTTTTCCTCTATTTTTTTGATTACATTCCCCGTAGAATACGTGACCCTGCGCGGCCTGCCAAGAGGCTGCCAGCCATGCTTTAAGCCGTAGCCAAAACTTCCTTCACCTGAAAGTATAGTGCCTACGATGGATTTATTCAAGACTTCTTTGTTGAAATATTGGTATGTCTTTGAGAATAGCAGGCTGTCCGCAGAGGAGCAGCCTATCAGGGGGAAACTTCTGCCTAAGACGTCTTTCATCCCCGAGAGGATCTCGGAGTTTTTTTCTAACAATCCGTCGGAAAAAGTCAGCCCTATTTCCCGCGCGGTGCTGCCGAGATTTTTAAGCGAGGCGCGGGCGAATTTTTCCCCTGCCCAGCGCGCATTATCCGCGTTGATTTCTTTAATGCACCCGGAGCCGAATTTTATTTTTGTGGAGTAAATCGCCATAACCACCACGCCGTATTTATGCACTCCCGAGTTGTCAATTACGCCGTAACCGCTGCAGCCTATGATGTTGGTGTTGTTTCCGAATACAAAATATATACCTTCCAACAGGCTGTGCTGGGAAAAATGCGTTGTGCTGAACACAATTACGAGGTTTGGGTTTTTCGCCCGTATTTGTTTTTTTGCCCGGGAAGAGGCTTCTTTCGCCGCCTCAAAAGGGTTTTTGTGGGTGCTGAATCCTGTGCCGATATATGTGATTGGGTTCATTATGGGATATTTTACTAAGCATAACTTAAATTCAAGATACAGTCAATAATTTTCCTTGCTTAGAGAATAGAAATTTGTTAAAATTCTCGCAAAGATTTTATAATTTTTCATTGCTTGGCCCCATCGTCTAGCCTGGTCTAGGACATGTGGTTCTCAGCCATAAGACACCGGTTCAAATCCGGTTGGGGCTACCAGTTTATATAGTAACGGTTCTCCCGCATGCGCACTTCGTGCTTTGCGGGATCCCGCCACCTGTAGCTTTAATTATTGTGGCGGGAAAATCCGGTTGGGGCTATTCTATTTCGCTGCGCTAATTTTATGCGTGATTTTGCAGGGCTACCCGCCAAAATTCTTTGTGGGATTATTCATTTTAACCATAGTCGATGCTAATTTTTCTTGATTTATAACCCTAAGTGTGTTATAAGGTTGTTAATAAAAATAGACACGAAAAATACAAATATTTATTAAGAAAGGAGCAGGTTAATGAAAAAAATATCCATTATAATGGCTATGTTTTTGTTTGTGATTGCCATGGTTGGTTGCGAGCAAATCGAAAAGATCCTTAGCCCGAAGAAGACAACAGCTAAGCCGGCCGTATCGGCACAGTCCGCTGCGCAAAAAACAGCAGCAGAAGAAAAGGTTCAGGGAACGCAATTAGCCAAGGTAAATGACAAGGTGATTACGCTGGAGGAATTTCAGCAGAACATAAAAAACCTCGAGGCGTTATCAACGGAAATTAAAATAGACTCTTTTGAATTAAAGAAGAGC
>JAQTPJ010000151.1 GCA_028712915.1 Candidatus Omnitrophota bacterium | reverse complement strand
TCATAATCTTTAGATCCAGGAGTAAAAATATACTTACAGCCTCGTTCTCTTAGTTTCTTTACAACAAATACACCAAGAAAACCGCTGCCGCCAGTCACAAGAATTCTTTTTTTTCTTATGCTAGATTGCATAATTTCTAAGGCTATGTTCTTAAACTTTAAAGGCTATAATCCCTTTTTTACTATATAGTCGATTAAATCCACAACGCGGCAGGAATAACCCCACTCATTGTCATACCAGGAAAGCACCTTAACGAAGTTTCCGTTAATTACTTTGGTAAACTTTGAATCAAACGTGGATGAGGCTGAGCAGTGGTTAAAATCAATTGAAACTACTGGTTCGTCGGTATAATCCAATATTCCCTTCATTCTACCATTGGCTGCCTCTTGCATGGCCTTGTTTATTTCTTCCGCAGTAGCCTCTTTCTTCAACGTACATGTCAAATCTACGACTGAGACATTCGGCACCGGGACGCGTATGGCAAAACCATCAAGCTTACCCTTTAAATCAGGAATTACCAAGCCAATCGCCTTTGCAGCGCCTGTAGTCGTGGGTATCATAGATACAGCGGCTGCCCTTGCCCTACGCAGGTCAGAATGCGGGAAATCCTGGATTCTCTGGTCATTTGTATAGGCGTGAATTGTAGTCATAAGCCCTTTTTCAATCCCCCACTTGTCATTTAAAACCTTTGCGACCGGGCCCAAGCAATTAGTAGTGCAGGACGCATTCGATATTACGTGGTGATTCTTAGGGTCGTATTTATCGTCATTAACACCCAATACTATCGTTATATCCTCTCCCTCGGCAGGAGCAGAAATTATAACCTTCTTAGCCCCTCCCTTGGTTATATGATTGATAGCGCCCTTAACCTCTTTTCCTTTTTTATTGACGCCGTCATTCTTTATGGTAAATAAACCCGTTGATTCTACGACAACCTCCACGCCCAATTCTTTCCAAGGCAATTCTCCCGGGTCTTTTTTGGATAAAACCTTTATTTCTTTGCCATTGACCATTAAGGAATTATCGCCTGCTTTTACGTCACCTCCGGGGAAACGGCCATGTACAGAATCATATTTTAAAAGATGCGCCAGAGTCTTAGCGTCTGTAAGATCGTTTACGGCGACTAATTCTATATTTTTGTTTTTTGACTCAAGAATCGCGCGGCCAACCATTCTCCCGATACGGCCAAAACCGTTAATACCAACTTTTACTGCCATTTCAACCTCCGCTTAGTTAATTGTTGCTGTGATTTATGTTTTATATTTTTGCTTCCCTTAAATATTTTATTGCTGTCTCAGGCGGGGTAGCAACTAAATAAAACCCCGTGCCCCACTCGAAACCCGCTACGCGCGTCAGGCGCGGCATGATTTCAATATGCCAGTGATAATAATCATGGCTCTCCCTGTCAAAAGGAGACGTATGTATAATAAAATTATATGAGTGGTCGGATAAAGCGATTTTCAATCTCAGGAGAGTTTCCTTTAATATCTTGGCTAATTCAAACATCTCCTTTTCTTTAATTTCATGAAAATGACAGGAATGTTCTTTGGGGAGAATATGGACTTCAAAAGGAAACCTGGAGACAAAAGGACAAAAAGAAACGAAATGTTTTGTCTCAATCAAAACCCTTTCTTTCTCTTGTATTTCCTGCTTTGCGATATCGCAGAATATGCAGCGGCCGCGATACTCAAAATATTTACGCGAACCAGCAAGCTCCTCCAAGACGTTTTTAGGAATCATGGGAAGAGCTATAAGTTGGGAATGGCTATGTTCCAATGAAGCCCCTGCTACTGCTCCGTGATTTTTAAATATTATGATATATCTGAATCTTTTATCTTTTTGTAAATCTATGGAGCGGCGGCAATACATATTGATAACCGAAGTGGCTTCCTCGTCTGTCAAATCTGTAATTGTCTTATCATGGTAAGGCGTGTCTATTATAATCTCGTGCGCGCCAATGCCGTTAGACATATCATAAATCCCCTCGCCTCTTCTTTCTAAATCTCCTTCAATCTGAAGGGCGGGAAATTTATTGGACACTGTCCTGACCAGCCAACCAGGTGTATTCGCATAAGTGCCTTCGTGGCGGAAGGCGTCTATTTCAGGCGGGGTCATAAACTCATTCCCGTAACAAAACGGGCATGGCCCTTTTTTAAATACGTGCTCTTCCTTTTCAAAATCCTCGGGCTTCTTAGGATTGTCTACGTTAATTATCACCCATCTTGAACTTACAGGGTCTTTTCTTAAAACAGCCAAATTACACCTCTATCTCTCTTAAATATTTAGCGGCATCCTCGGGAGGAATAGGGCAAATATAAAACCCTGTGCCCCATTCAAAACCCGCTACGCGCGTCAGGCGCGGCATAATTTCGATGTGCCAATGGTAATCTTCATTTATTGTCTTCCAGTATCCGGCTTTCTTTCTCCTGAAAGGCGCAGTATGTAAAATCAAATTAAACGACGGATCATTCAACCCTTTCTTTAGCTTAAGCAGGGTCTTTTTGATTATCCGCGCTAAATCCAAGTTGCTCTCAAAACTCAAATTATAGAAATCGCAGGAGTGTTTCTTAGGCAGGATCCATGTTTCAAAAGGAAAACGCGAGGCAAAAGGAGCAATAGTTATAAATCCATCGATATCCAAAACCACGCGGCTTTTGGATTCAATCTCCTGATTTATTAAATCGCAAAAGATGCAGCGTTCGTGATGTTCGTAATACTCGGATGAGCCCACTAGTTCTTCTTTCACTCTTTTAGGCGTAACCGGAGTGGCTATCAGCTGCGTGCGCGAATGTTTAACCCTGCCTCCACCCGCAGACCAGCCATAATTTTTAAATACGAGGACATATTTAAAACGCTCATCTTTCTCTAAATCCTTAAATCTTTCTATAAGGCAAGTCAATACCTTAGCTATCTGTTCTTCATCCAAATCAGCCAGATTGGCTATATGCTGCGGCGTCTCAACAACAATCTCATGGGCGCCTACTCCGCTCATTGCATCATAAATACCTTTTCCTGTCCTGTCCAAATCGCCCTC
>JAQTPJ010000150.1 GCA_028712915.1 Candidatus Omnitrophota bacterium | reverse complement strand
GCTCTTCCGATCTCCTAAAGAGCACATAATCATAGCCAAGCTACGCTCTATACTAAAGGATAATACCAGGGTTAAGACCCATAAGAACAAAGACTATGGGGATATTTGCCATAAGAACTTGTACAAGATATCTACCAGCGGCAAGGTCTTCCAGAGAAAGCAGCAGTTTAATGCTAAAAAATATGTAGTGCAGTTGCTAGTTGATGCTTCAGGCAGTATGAGATATGATAATAAATGCCAAACAGCCTGTGAAGCCGTAGGAAAGATAGTTACAAACTTGCAAGACCTAGTAGATATAGAAATTTTAACCTTTAATGAACGCTCGCTGAAACTAAAAGACCATAAAGAGAAGAAGGTTAACAAATCAAAGATGGGGAAAATCGTATCTACTATTATAAACGAGACCAATAGTAATTGGAATAATTCAACCCTTACTATGGAAGGCGTAAAAGAAGCCTTAAAGAGCCTAAACAGCCTTAAGCATAGGAATTTAACCAAGATAATGGTCATAGTAACCGACGGTCAGGTAAATTATGCTCATTCTGGAGAATGTAATGCTGTCTTTATAAAACTACTGCATAAAGCCGAGGTTAGTGGTATAAAAATAGTAGGCTTGGGTATTTTCGATAGCTATATACAAGAATGGCTGCCTAAGTCAAGCATAGTTATAGATGATGTTAAAAACATACTGCCAGCACTATTAACTTTGCTCAAGAACGCTATAGGCAGGAGAACATAAAGGGGAGGAAATATGGAAGAGTTTGATAGAATTAAGCCTTTGCTTCAACTGGCAAAAGATACGCTAAATGAAATGGTACAAGAAAAAGAAGGAGTATTTTCCCGTTTAAGTTTTACCAAGAAAGTAGCAGCTAAAATAGATATGCTGGAAGAAAAGTATACTACCGAAGAGTTGTTGATGGTTGGGGAGTTCTGTGAATATGCTTTTGTTGTTTCTGATAAAAAATCAGAAAACAAAGAAAGTGGGTGGGAATAATGAGCATAAAGCTCGTTTTAGAGGATATGCGTGATATTTACCAGACAATGCCTGAAAATGCCTTTAAGATAGAACGGTGCTTTAATAGCACCGCCTACCGCATAGGGCACTTTATGTCAGCGGAAGAGGCAGAAGCCCTGGTTAAGAGAGGCTGGATAGTAGAGATAGTAAAAGCCAGAAGAAAATAAAAACAAAGGAGTAGCCTGATGAGCGAATTGGAAAATGTGATTAAGAAAGCAAGAGAAAACCCTAAAATGCCAACATTGGAAGAAATGTATAAAATAATACAGACAAAAGGAAGTAGTGGGATAGAAGAAATAGAAAATAAAGACATTCAGGCTATCGCTCTTGCCGTCCGCAATTACTACGCTGCGAAGGTTAGCGAGGAGAGGATAAACAATATAATTTGTTCTTGTTCCTGTGCCTTAAAAAAAGGGGGCAAAGAGTGTCGATTAAATTATCGGAGTACTTGTGAATCTAAAAAGCAAGCAGCCAAATCTATTGCGGAGATGGTTAAATAACGCACGCAGAGGGGGATGTATGAGTAAATAAAATTGTAAAGATATTAACTACTTTTGGCGGACCTTGTGTTTATTGCCAGGGAGTGTTGGAAAATGGGGACAAGACCGGAAAAATACAGAACATTGGTCAATCAAAAGAAGAATTAGAAAAAGAGTTGTTAGATTCTGTTACAAGCGGAAGGGATGATTTAAGGACTTTTGTTGATAGCGTAGTTGGCAGATAACTAACCCGAAAGGAGTCTGTATGAGTAGGAAAGAGGTAGAGAAGATTACTCTTAAAAGTATTCTAACTGATTATCTTGGTGAGTATGATTTATTGAAGGCTTTTATAAAGCCAATGGAACAGTCTATTTTGGCGTGGCACAGGGGAAAGCTGGAGAAGTTGTTGGCAAAATTAGTAAAAGAAAGTTTGCGTAATAAGCAAGACTGGCAGGCTACCTTTAACACTATCCAGGACGAACTTAATAAAGCAAGACCAACAAGAAAAGAAATCGCAGATGGGATAAAACCCATTTAGCAATAGCAGAAAGCGAGGCAGGCAGATGACTTGCGATAGATGTGGGTTTAGTAAAAATGGTCGTTGTAGTAGAAAGAAAATAAAATTAACCCAAAAGAATAAACAGAAAAATATCTATTGTTGGGGATTCTTTGAAAGCGAGGCAGCAAATGAGCGGTAAAGCAAATGGATTTGATTCTGATGGCAACCCAGTTCAATATGGGATTGGTGGTGGGGTAGGTAAATCTTTTCTTAAACCAGAAATATCAGATATGATTAAACGGGGAGAGAAAAGAGAAGACAAGGAAGAAAGTATCCCACAAATAAGCGGTGAGTTAAGGGAAAAGATTGCAAGTATTATATTTAGGAATGATTATAAAGGAACTGCTTGGGAAGATACGCCACAATTAATAAAAACAAGATTTCTTCGTGAAGCCGACGCCATTATCTCCATCTTCCTCGCACACGTGGAGAGGGTGAGGCCGAAGAAGCCAGATATTAATAAAATGGAATATACCAAACAATGCCCAGTCTGTGGAGAACCCAAATCAAATGTTGATTTTAAGGGATACCACTATTGGTCTGGTTGGTCGCAAACTGATGGGCAGATAGAGCCAGAAGAAGGATTTTGTTATACTTGCGGATTTAGTTTCCAGCAACAGGGAGATACTTGGTTTAAGGATATGCTTGAAGATGCCAAAGAATATCAGGAAGAAAGTTTTTATTTTAAGACTATTGAAGACTTCCACGCCGCCATCAAGTCAGAGTTAAAATAAAGGAGGGGAGATATGAATGAAAATATGAAATTAAATATGGTTATTGATTTGATTAAGCACGAAATAAGATTTCATAGGGATAATGAAGTCCACCTAAAAGACGAAGAAAAAATTGGTTTCTTAAAGGGGTTAAGACATTCAATTTTATTGGTTAGGGAAATCAAAAAAATTAAAATAGATTTATAGAACAACTCAAGAAGTCTAAGTAATGGCTGGGGTGTGGCGTTCTGGCGAAAACGCTACCGAAT
>JAQTPJ010000149.1 GCA_028712915.1 Candidatus Omnitrophota bacterium | reverse complement strand
GTGGCCTGCATTAAATTAGATAGGCTTGATGATGCCGCCAAAGAATTTAAAGACGCCATCAGGCTTGACCCTAAAAATGCAGAAGTTCATAATAACCTTGGCGTGGCCTGCCTTAGATTAGATAGGCTTGATGATGCCGCCAAAGAATTTAAAAGAGCTATAGAGTTCAATCATAAATGTGCCTCAGCTTACGCCAACCTCGGAGAATTGCATCTTAAACTAGGCATGTATGATAGGTCCGCCAGGGAATCCCAGAAAGCTCTTGATCTTAATCCTAAATGTGCTACAGCTTACGCTAATTTTGCAGGAATACATTATAAAAATGGCAACTTAAATGAAGCAGTCAAAAATCTGCGGAAGGCAGTAGAACTTGATCCAATATTCACAAGTTTGTCCCCGGAATTAAAAGAACTCTTGAACAATAGCCAGAAACCCAAGAATTCTTATCCTCAGAAATCCTCCTCCCCGATAACCGATAAATCATCCAGGCGCGTTTCTCCTATTAGGATCGCTTTAAGCACGATACCGCTGATTTTACTCAACGGATGCACGATTAGCGCTAAAGGGTTTTGGATTACATTAGGCGCGTTTGCGTCAGTGGTGGCTATAGTATTTGTTTTGCATTATGTATATCTTGCAATATTGCGTTGTGTGACACCTAGGAAATGGTTTGAGAGAAGATTGAAAAGCGATAAAACTATGACCGTTGTTTCTGCCATTGAAAAAATAGGCAAGCGCGGTTACACAAAATCATTGGAAGCCCTGATTGTTAAGAGATTAGCAAATTCTTCCCACCGCATCAACGCAGCCTTAGGAAAAACTATAGCAAAGTTAGAAGAGGACAGGGAAAATGCGCGAAAAGGCTATGTCAGGGCATTGAAAAACACAGATACCCGCGTACGTAAAATCGCGCTGGAGAAATTAAATGATTTCGGAGATGAAAGTGTATTAGAGCCGTTGTTTGACATAGCCTTAAATGATAAAGAACCGGATAACCGCATCTTCGCGCTGAAGGTTATAGCTAAATTAAACGATAAAAATAATGAGGAGGCCAACGAGAAAGTTATAGAGATGTTAGGCAAAGGGTTGCAGGATGTAGAATACCAGGTGCGTAGGGTTATGTATGAGGCATTGGAAGAGTCCGGAGCCAGCAGGGAGCGTAAAGTGGAGCTATATATGGACGCTATAATAGCCAAAGACCAGCCTGTCCGCGCAGACGCGCTTAACGAATTAGGCAACATTGGATATATTGGAGATAAAGACAAAAAAGAAGAAAGCTTGTTTAAGCATTTAACTGAAAGACTACTTAATGAGCCGGAGCCGCCTGTTTTCGCAATTGCAGCCGCGGTTTTGGCTAAATTGCTGATGCGTTCAGTCGAATCAAAAGCCTTAGATAGAGATACTGCTACAAGCGCGGTTGAGATTTTAATTGAGGCATGGCGTTCCAGAAAAGAACCTGTAGCAGTTAGGGCGGTAGCCGATGCCTTAAGGGAGATGGTAGCTATTATTAAGGCTTTAGATATAAAAAGAGAGGATAAATTTAGTCTTTTAATCAGCAAATTATTGATTGAGATAATACGGCTTAGTCCGAATGATATGGCCGGAGCGAATGAGCAGGAGCAGGTTGACCTGCGTGCGGCTGCGGTCAAGGCTTTACCTGAATTTGTTGACAAGAATAATAGCGCTGAATTTATGGCTTTAAACGAATTATTAACAGAGGCATTGATAGCTGATCCTTCTCCTGATGTCTGCGCAGCTGCAGCCGAGGTATCGGGCGATACCGGTTACAAAAAGTCCACGGGTTATTTGTTTGATAAATTGGAGAAAGAAGTTGAGAAATCATTGTTGTGGGCAGAGGCGAATCGTTCATGGAGAACGCCAAGAGACGAAACAGCTGTTCTTCCGGCAAAAGTCGTTGGCATAATCTGCGCAGAAGCAATAGGCAGGTTAGGGCATAAAGGAGCCGTAAGCTATATAACTCAGATGTTTGATTGCCCTGATATGGATATCCGCGCGGCTATAATTAAAGCGGCAAATGATTCCGGCGCTACTGCGGAGGAAATGGCGGTAGGGTATATTAGGGCCTTAAAGAGCGAAGATAAAGCCGTGTTTTTATCCAGTATTTATGAATTAGGCGGACTTGGCGTTAAAGCTAAAGCTGCGGTTGAACCTTTGTTTGAGATATGGCTGGCTGAGTCGAGCATAGAGCTAATTATCCCTACAGGAAGGTTCTTAGAAGACAGTGTGCAAGGTGCGGAAAATTTACCTAAAAGGGCTGGGATGAGTAAGGGTGCCAGGCATGAAATATGCCGCATCGAAGAAGTAAACATTAACAGTATAAAGGATGTGGAAGATTTGTATAAAAATGCCAATGCGAGCAGATATCCAATGTCTGAAATATGCCGCCTTGATTCGTTGCTTGAGGTTTTTAGCGTCACAGATACTGCATTAAGGAAAATTGGAGTTGATGTTGAAAAAGATATGGCTAAGTTATGCAGCAGGGTTCTATCGACAAGCCAGAGCCCTAAGGCGCTTGAAGCGGCAAAAAGGATACTTGACGAAGCGCAGCAAGATCTTAAAAATGAGGAGTTGGAGAGAAAGAAGGAAGCGGATCTTGAGATAAAAGAATCAGAGCAGAAGGTAAACGATATTAAGAGACAGATTCAATTATTGCAAACCAGCCTAACAGATGAAAATTCGGCTATGGAAAGTGCCATATCCAAATTTACCGAAGAAGCAGAACATTTAAGGCAAATGACAGATGAAATAAGAGAACTTGCCGGCGTATATAAAGGGCTTCTCGAAGAAAATAAGCAGTCGGCCGCTAAAATATTGCAATCAGCCATAAAACAAAAAGAAAATCTTCGGGCGCAAAGTAATGCAAGGTTAAATGAAATGCAGACGCGAGTCATCGAACTGGAAGAAAAGATGGCTAAAACCAAAACAGAGTTAGAAAAGAAGAATAATAAAGAATTATTTATAGCGCAGAAGCATTACGAAGAACTACAGGGGGAAATTGCTCCTGTCGCCTCCAGCTCGCCGG
>JAQTPJ010000148.1 GCA_028712915.1 Candidatus Omnitrophota bacterium | reverse complement strand
TTCTCGTGGCTATATAAACCCTGTAAGATATAGCCATGCTATAAATGCCAATCAGTTGCTCGTTAATTTCTCCGTCGTAGTCGCTAAAATCTTCGTTGGGCATTTCGGAACCATAAATAACATATATTCTCTTCCAGTGTTGGCCATCATCTTGAGTGGAAAATACTCCTTTTTCAGATGCAACATAAACAATATCTTCTTCTTGCTGATTAATTACGATGCAAGAAATAATGCTATCCGAGAAATTATCGGAAAACTTACGCCATCCCTTACCTGAATCATAACTTATAAACAACCCTTGCCTAGTACCTAAATATAATGCTTTATCTGATATTGCCAAACAAAGACAGTTATTTTCTAATGTAGAGCTCCCTATAAAAATTCTCTTCCAGCTATCTTGTTTATCTCGGCTCTCATATAGGCCATTATCGGTAAGAATATAAACGGCGTTGTTTAACCGGTTTATATATAATTTTCTAATAGTATTATCTGTATTATAAATCTTTTCCCATGTCTTAGCGCTATCGTTCGTCTTATACACATAATTCTCGGAAGCCGCATAAATAACAGATGGATCTCCCGTCTCTATGGCTATAGAGATAATATTCTTATAAGGCAGCATCCTTTGTTGCTTTGACCAACCAAAACCGAATATGACTAATAGAAACATAACAATCAATACGATTTTAAAATATATTTTTTTCATAGCTATGCCCTCTATTGGAATCTAAACACTTTAATGGGGCAGTAGCAGAATTAAAACAGGCTTGTTTTTTTATCTTGTAATTGGCCCGCAATCCGCCATCTGCCCCATTAATAACCAAATCAACTATTTGCTACCTACCTCTGAACTTCCGGTTTCTTTCGCCGATTCTTTTTCCCCGGAATTCTTGCGTTTTTTCTTGCCTTTCTTTTTCTTCTTCTTTTTCTTCTTAGCCTTACTTTCCTGAGCATCTTTGTCAGATTGCTCCTGGCTTTCTTCTAACTTTTGCCCTGAATTATTTTCCTCCTTGATACTCCCTGCGCTGTTATCTGACTGCGCTAAAGAAAACCCGGCATTAGAGAACAGAAAAGAAATACAGAAAAACAAAACAGCCAATAACTTCGTCTTTTTCAAGTTCATCATATTCCACCTCCTTTCTAATTAAATGGACTATCCCCGTAAATATCATAAAGCAAAAAACGCTTGTCTTTAACATCCCCATACGCCTTAAGCAAAATTTCTGCCTTGCCCACTTCCCGGTACCAATAGCTGTCTTTACGCCGCTTGAATCTCTTAATCCAACAGATATTATAAACAGATACTAACTTATCCGGGCATTGGATTTTGCGGACAAGATGGATGTAGAGCTCTACTGAATCGCGCTCCAACCGATTCTTCGTAAATTGTTCCTTGATCTTCATAAGATCTTTTTTAAATTCTGAAGAAACTAAGGAAAAAAATTTATTTACATCCTTCTGCTCATAGGCGTCTTCCAGAAACCAGATAAAATCCATCCCAGAATCACAAATCAAATTAACTCTTTCATGTTTTTGTTCGCTTGAAATCATATCCGCCTCCTAAAGAACAAGATATTCTTTAGAAAATAGTTAACAACTTTAACAATCTAATATTCATTATTGTGGTAAGCCAAAAGCACAACGTTAGAGATATCCTCTTTTACTTCTCTGGACATAGGGTGTATTGTCTCATACCATTTATTGTCTTTACCTTTCTCTCGCGGCATCGAAACAAATAATCCCCTCCTGCCTTCAATGATGCGCAATCCTTTAAGTAGTAAACATTCATTCAAGGCTATGTCTACAAATGCCCTTACACTGGTGTTGCCCTCCATTCTATGGAGCCTTGTGATTTTGAATTTTAAGTCGTTTTCCATTTTATCCACACCTCCTTTTTTTATAGTTTTCGTTCCATTTATGAAACAAAGAAGACAAAAAAATATATGCCAATTACCTAACTTTACTTATTCTCCGTATATGCAATCTATATTTAATCATAGCTCTTACGGATTAAAATATACCATAAGTGGCTATTTCTGTCAAGTATTTTTTTCATTTTAGGAACAAGGCCTATGCCCGGTTTAATAACCTACTGTTTTTTAAGATAATCGTACTGTATCAGGCCTAGTTCGGCTGAAAGCTTATTAAAGAATTCTTCTTCTAGTTTACCATTAGAAGTAAGAGAAATATTATACTGGACGGGGTATCCGTAGGCATTTAATAAAGAACCTGTAATCTTCGTTTTTAGATAAACCTTTGTTTTCTTATCGTCTACTTTGGATAAAATAGCATTTATATACATCTGCCCCTGCCCAAAGCGGCTGCCCATAGGAAAAGTCGGAGCCTTTTCAGCGATAAAATCCTCCATTTCTCCAGAGCTCATATTATTTACAAAACTTATTATCCCTGATTGGCTATCTACTGTAGAAACTATTCCGTCTGATTTGACAAATACAGCCACTGCCGCCTTCCAAAGGTCATCATAAGATTTATCATATACCTTCTCTCTTTCTATGGGCTTTTCTATTATGGTAGGCCTGATAGTAGTGCAGCCTAAACAAAAAATTAAAATAGTCAGTAAAATATTTCTCGACTTCTTCATAACCGGCTCCTTTTTTAATCTGGGGAGAAATTCTTCTGATTCGCTTAGACCTCCACTCTAAAGATGGGTGTGTAGCAAATATTCCCAGTTCCGCCTTCTCCCCTTTCTCTTTTCTTAGCGCAAGAAGCATATCAAATAAATCAGCCATTGCTTCAGGGTCATACCCTGCTTTATGCATATAAAAAGCCCCCAATTTATCAGCCTCTGCCTCAAAACTCCTGCTGTAGCCTTGATAAACCATAATTGTAGCCATCTGGCCTACAGTACTGCTTAAATCTGCTACTGCGGACGAACCTGTATATACGCCGGCTACGGTTGCCACAATATCGCTCAAAAATAAAAACGTCTGCGCTGTGCTGGCGTTATATAAAGCTTTTACCTGATGGCGGGCGCAGACATGGGAAACTTCATGCGCCAGGACAGCGGCTAATTCATCCTGGGTCTTAAGGCGATCCATCATTCCCCTTGTAATATAGATGTAGCCGCC
>JAQTPJ010000013.1 GCA_028712915.1 Candidatus Omnitrophota bacterium | reverse complement strand
GCTGGTCAAAGATTAAGGAATACCAGTTTAAAAAACATACAAAGAACCTATTGTTAAGTTTTGGAGTCAGCATACTCAGAATTATTTCGATCTTCAGCTTAAAGAATATACTGAGTTTATTCAACGTCAAGAAACTTGTTATCGTATTCATAGCTTTGATAAGCCTTACAGGAGCGTTATCGCAGGTATCTTGCGATTCCCTCTACCGCGAAAACGCGGCTATGTATCAGCAAGCATACAAGGAATTGGATTTAGTTAATCAGTATATAATGGAGATACTAAAGAGTAGCTACGATGATAACTATAAAGCTGAGGCTTTGATGGATGAGAATAAAGGTTATCCAAGGCAGGCAGAACTTATTGCTCAGCTCTCCGAACAAGAAGCAAACATGGCGTTAGCAGGTTTACGTATTAACCTTGAAAAGGGAGATAAAAATCATAATGTACCCAAGTTATACAAGTTATTAGAACGGCTTGGCTTTGTACCGGCAAAAGATAATAAGGGAGATCAGGATTCAGATAATATATTCAGCGATGAAATGGCAGAGGCCATTAAAGAAATACAGAAGAAATTTGGTTTGGAGGAAACCGGTAATTGGAATGCTAAAAATTGGCATGTTGAGACCATGATAGCAGTAAAGAATCTGCTCATAGAAAAGCAGCTGGCTTTATATCACAGGCAGTTGCTTGGCAACTTTGGTTATAAAACAGAAGATAACGAAGGTTATAACCAGGAGATAGACAAGAACGTATTCGTTTACATAGAAAATACAGAAAGACTTATCAAGAGGTTGCAGGAAGATTCGAAATTCCCGCAGGAAAAACAGACCGCCAAGTGGGATGAAGATACAGCGCAGCACTACTATAAGACTATTAAGGGTTTGGTGGAAGCCAGATGGATGGTGCAGGCTGCTGATGAATTGCTTGATAAAACAACTGAAGGCAGCGAAAGCGCGAAGGCGCAGTGGAATAAGTTGGGCGCCATATTGCCCATAGGCGGCAGAGAAGTTTCTGTGGTTTCAGAATTTGGTTTCATACTCAGGCCGTTCGGCAGCGACATGAATAATATTCATACAGGAATAGATATCGCCGCTAAAACTGGTACTGATGTTTATGCGGCTGCCAAAGGTAAAGTTTCCTTCAGCGGAGAAAAAGAAGGTTATGGTTTGACAGTAATTGTCGACCACGGCAACGGAATACAGTCCCTATATGCACATTTGTCACAGATAAATAATAGTATTAAGGCCGGCAAGGAATTAATATCCGGAACAATTATAGGTAAAACCGGAATGACAGGGGATGCCTTAATAGATGCCGAAGAGGAGCATTTGCATTTTGAAGTGCTTGTAAACGGCCAGGCGGTTAATCCGGCAAGCTTATTCTTAAGGCAGAACCGCGAGGTTGAAAATAAAATAGCCTTAAGCATAAAGCAGCAGCAGGATTCACAGAGACAAGAGGCGCAGCAGGAATTAATAGAGCAGAGGAAACAGCTTGCAATACAGAGGCAGCAATATTTACAGGAACAGGCATACAATAGGTTAAGGCAGCAGCTTATAAATAATATGAGCAGAAGGAATGTAAACCAGAAAGAAGTTTCTTTGGTAGATGCCTTGGCAGTATTAATGGATGACGCTAAATTTGAGAGAGAATATTTAGCAAAGAATCCTGAAGCAGCTAAGGCAATTAAGGCATTCGAAAACAGGGTAAAAGAACTGGATAAGAAAGATTTTGCGAAATTATTAAGAATGCTCAAAGACAACGGCGTCAATTTATTTACTTTCGCTCAGAAGCAGGAAGTCAGCAAGGAAAAAGATTGGGTTGGTGGTTTAGGGTTGTCAATATCCACAACCTTAGATAAAGTATTATCCAAAGATAAAGCAAAGAAAATATCCACAGAATTGGTATTGAATTATTACAAGGCATTATTTGAATTAGAGAACGCTAAATTGGCAAAGCAGGAAGAGATAAAAATCGCTTACCTTGATTTAATTAGCGCTGAAACTTTAGTAAGGCTCTATGAAGGCGGCGCAATATCAAAAGACTTAGTGCAAATCGGCGAAGGCCGTTATTTGATTACGCCTAATAGTTTATTTGAGCAGTGGAAAGCGGCGCAGGAGAAATTGCAGATAGCAAGGCAAAACCTGGAATCAGCGGCAGGATTAAACGCCATACCTGCAATCCCCGAAGAAGTAATCACTAAGTCAATAGATGAATTAAAGTCATATTTGGCAGGGCTGTCTTATATGCAGTTAAGCGACAATCAGCAGCCAAATGATATAGACAATTACTTAGGTAAGAAATGGGCTTCCAGGATAAGCTTAAACTTAGGGTTTAGGCTTCAGGATATAGAAGGCGCCAACCCGCAGGGTTTTGCCTTATTTACACCTTCGGCTGGCGTAGGCGCTACTTTGTATGACAGGGAGAATAAGTTAAGAAATGACGCTACAAGCAAGAAAGCAGAAGGGCTTAAATTACAGAGGGATAATTTACAGGCGAGAACAGAGAAATTTGAATCAAACTATAAAGATATGATAGAAGCTGTTATGAACTTTGGCTCTGATATCGAAACCCTCAGACAGTATGATACTAAAGTTGCTTCTTTTGAGGAGAAAGTTAAAGCAGAAGCCAAAGCGCCGCAGGCAGCAGAGGCAGTAGAAACTACTACTCCTGCAGTGGTGAATGATGCAGCGCAGCAACAGGATAATAATGTAACGCCAGCGCCGTCCGCATCTAATATCCCAGAAACTAAGACCGAAGCGGCCAAGCAGAAACAGGTTCAGCCAGAGGCGCCTAAGCCGCCAGAGATGCCCAAACAGAACCAGGATAAGATTAAAGAGTTCAGGAATAATAAATCTGACTGGGTAAAGAAAATTGATAAGATTTACGCCAAGAAAGGAAAATCCGAAGAAGAAAAGAAGAGCGAAGCGGAAACAGTTGTTGCCGAAGCCCAGTCTTATGAGCAGTATTTCAAGATAGAAGGCCGCGACGCATTATATTCGGAATTCAACACAGATATGGGCGTAATTAAAGGTTGGGCTGCAATAGTTAACAGCCTGCAGCAGGATTGGTTTAAGGTTTATCTAGCAGCCTTGCTTATGGGTAAAGATGTGAAAGCCCCGCCTGCTACTATTCAGGAAGCCGATTCCTACCCGGTCTCTATCGAAGAAGCCGACCAATTCCTCTCAAGATTTGAAGGTTACAAGAATATAGATGAAGTTATAGCTATTGTCCAGCCCAGAATTCCGCAGACGAAAGATGCGATATTAAAAGAAGCCATCCAGAAAGCAATACAGGATAACTTATCCACATTCGAACTCCACGGATTTATTACAGAATTGAGCAATATAGAACTTCAGTTAGCCGCAAAGCACGGCGTTAAGGTTGACTTGAGTTATTTTGTTTCGTTAGTAACCGCCAGGCTGGAAATAGAGGCTTTATCAAAGAGCGATATCGCTTATAAAGAGTATAAGGTTGCCTTAGAAGGGCTAAAGACAATAATCGATACCCAGTTGATTGCTTATAAGACAATCGCTGATTACAAAAATTACCTATATACTGCGTCAAATTACCAGTCATCAAAGGAGCGCGCTGAAACCGACAGCCAGAAATTAGCCCTTGCGCAGGCAGAAAGAGAAGTTGCCGTAAGCAAATTATCATTACCTGTAGAAATAAGGAATAGGCAGGAACTTAAAGAGTTAAGAGTCGATTACAAGTCGCTCATCGAGTTATTAGAGCAGCCGGAAAACATAGAGAGCGCGAATTTAAAACCGTTGATGGAACAACTGCAGATAAGGATGTTATACCAGACAGTCCAGGCCATAAAAGAGAATAAGAGCCCGTGGGTATTGCAGGTTTCTCCCAACCTTATCACTACTGCGGTTATGACCGGTTTGCCTTTAGCCAATAAGCTTATTGGTATGTTGGCCGGGCCTAATGAAGAAGCAGTATTAGAAGCAGTGGAAAAGCTGGTTAATGAATTAAACAATGAGACATCAGAATCAAAAGAAGAAGACAAGGCATTGACAATACAGGAAGAATATATAGACGCCCAGATGATTTTGGATGCTCAGGAAAGAAGCGATAATAACGAGGTTTCCAAAGCAAGAACCGCGAATGATATCGTAGCCTTACAGTTAGAGGCATATTCCCGCGGTATAGAATTGCCGCAGCAGGTTGAACATAAAGATGCCACCGGCGCGCAAGACGCCCAGCAGGCGTTATCTGTTGATACAAGAGTTTCCAGAGACGCTTCTGTAGTCAGCGATGTAACATTTAAGTATTCAAACGGCACGGCCATTCAGTTCACGTCTCTCGTAAACAGCGAAGGCAAGTTTACAGAGGTAAGGAATACATATTCAGCTGATGGCGTCAGGACATACTATGTCACTTCGGAAAACACAAGAGGCGCAAACACGCGGTTTGAAATCAGCGGCGACCCCAACGGCAAATTCAATAATAGCTGGGAGTCTTTGAAGGCAGTGATGAACCATAATATACCTTTGGATTTAATGGGCAGGGATGAAATTATCCTGGATTCTTACCTAAAGATGACCAAGGTCAATAACGAAGTCAGCTATTCAGCCAACATTGGCACGGTATACAGATTATCATTGCAGGACGGCAACAGATTGGAGCTTCCTGTTTATGTAATTATAGACAAGGACAATAATGCCAGCTACTTTGTGGACTTTGATTATTACAGCAAGAAGCTCAGCCTGAATACAGGCTTGCAGATTATTCCTGTATTTGAGGGAGATAAGGTAAGCCGTTATGAAGTAAGCGGTCTTGTAGGCGGAAATTACATATTCAGGGATAGGGATGATAAATATAAAGGCGATGTCAGGGTATTCTGGCAGGACGAAGGCGCAGGGATTTATTCTCATATGATGTTAAATGAAAACTGGCGTATGAATCTTGCCTTTGACAGGGATTGGCAGGCAGGCGTTGATAACGGCCAGGTGGGCATTGAGAGAAGGGTTAAGAATTTATATTTTGTAGGCGTGGGCTTGGATTTTGATTACAGGGATGAAGGTTTTGAGGGAAGCGCAGCAAACGGCTTTAGCTCTGACAGCGAAGATAAATACAGGGTAAGCCCGTATGCCAAGTTAAGCGTTGAAGAAATATCAGGGTTCCCCGCGTTTACAGCTGAAGCGAAATTCTTAGGTATGGATGATATCAATGCAAGAGCCGCTTTGACGAAGAAGATTGGCAAAAACTGGGCGACAGGTTTATATAGCAACGCGCAAGTAAAGGATGGAGAGATACAGGATGCTAATTTGACAGCCAGAATATCCCATAGGAACGGCAATATATCATGGGGTTTAAATACCAAGTTTGGTACTGGCGAAGGATGGGAGAGCGCAACTGGAGATTTAACCATAAGGAATATAGGTAAATCAGACGTATCACTAAACGCAGGAATTCTTAGAGACAGCGTTGAGCCGGATAAGCTTATCGGCAGCGGCGTTGTAAGTTGGATATTCAGGTCAGCAGCAGGGCATAGCCTTAATAGCCGTTTATACGGGCAATATAGAAATGAAGAGAACAGCGTTTATGGCTTGAGTGTTGGTTTGAATTTCAGCGGCAGCGCTGCTTACAACGGAAACTTTGGTTCCGGCCTGTATAACACCTATACAGCCAATAACCGCATAAGCGGCAATAGCTTTGCCAATTACGCGATGACTAATTGTATGAGCTTGGCTAAAGGCGTAAATACCGTAAGTATTAATGATGCGCAAGCGGTATTGGATGGCTTAGACGCTGATAACCCTGTGGCTGCTGCCGCAAAGGCGAATCCTGAGGCGGTTGCCGCGCTAGATGAGCTGCTCTCCGCCGGCATGGGAATCAACCTGGATTTAAACAACGCCTCCCACCAGAAACTATTTGATGAATTAAACCGGCAGCAAGATTTGGCATCTTACGCAAAGATAGCCGATGAAGTAAGGGCTATAAAAGGCAAAGACCTTGACCTCTTGGATTTAAACAGCGAGGACTGGAGAGCTTTGAGGAATTTATTGAGCGCCACCAAGAAACCGGCAAGCTATAAATTACAGCAATTCTCAAAGGATATCAACGGCAGGACTAAAGCAAGGGAAGTCCGCCATATCGCCAACAGGCTAGATATAGAAGAGTTAGAAGGCGCGTTAACCAAAATAAGCGCCAGCATAAATACTCTCGGCACATACAACTCTGCAGCTGGAACAGAATTTATCGAGAAGGCAGCCAATAATTCGCAGGCGGCAGCCACTATCGTAGCAACTGTTAATAGCACTGAAGATGAAGTTGAAGATATTGCGCAGGCTTTGCAGGCTGACCAGCAGTTTATGAATTTCTATTTCGTGGAAGTCTTCCCAACCGATAATGAAGACGCTTATAAGTTTATTTACAGCAAGGCTAATTATATTAATGACAATTATGAAGGCTCTAACGCCAATGAGAAACTCTATGGCACAAACGGTTATATACAAGATTTAGGAAAAGTAATTGAAGTGGCAGGCAGATTATGGCAGGCATATTCCAGCCAGGGCGAAAGTTTCCTTGCTGAGTGGCAGACATTATTTACCCAGACACAGGAACCCATTTATGATATTGACCATACGCAGATGTGGGTATACGAAGATACCTATGTAGTAATTTTATACGATATTACAGGAGACGTTAACTGGCCAACCATACAACAGAGCTTCATAGGCTCAATTTCTAAAGCTGTAGATTTATATAATTATATTTATGAGCACAGGTATGATGATGGATTGAATGTTCCCTCTGCGTTTGGCCGTATATTTGATGTCCAGATAGAGAATACCCCTGCAAGCGATGAGGACCTTCGCGGCTGGTTATTCAATATTGTAGGCGATAATAACTCCGCGCCAAATACATATGAGAATGCGTTGGGTATAGAAGGAAGCGTTTATAAAGGCTACGGAGATGACAGCGAGAAACAGAAGTTGATTGATAATACTGTGGCTGCTGACGAACTTTTCCATAATACCCTCAGAGCTAACTATAAGGCGAAGGATGCAATTAGAGAGATATTCGGAGTCAGCAACTTTGACCCTCTGGATGACGAAGATAGCGATGAAATCGGAACTCAGAATTTATACAGAACGTTCTTGTTTGCCATAGTAAGCGGTGAGGACTGGAGCGACAATAAGGATAAGTTTGTTCCGTCATTGATTGCCGAGAAGTGGATGTTGGATAATTTATCTGAATATGAATCTCTCATATACCATATCGTAGATGAAGATTATGAAGGTGTTAATACTAGCGAAACGTTCTTTGATAATTTAGGCATACCCGGTTTTGGCGTATTGGCAACGGATATTTTATTCAGCAAGTATCAGGATAAAGACACTGGATTATGGGAATACTACTGGATTTATGATGAAGACGCCAACGACTTCCCCACAGAAAATCTTAATAAGTTTAAGCTTAATTTACAGATAGTCAGCTGGTTATGTGAAAATCTTACATCAGAACAGAAAGATTTATTGATTGACGTTTTGGATGTCTCCGGCCTTGCTTTAGAAGAAGAATCTCTGGATATGAATTATTTCCAGGCATTGTTAAATGATGTGGTCTGGTCAGCAAAACTTAATGAAAGCGGAGCATTCCAAGAGTGGAATCTGTTAGGCGGAACATACAATAGCCCCGAATACTCTACGCAGAAACTCAACATTTTCCAGAATAACCTGCAGGAAGTAGTTGACTTAAAGGCAGGATTGAATTCTAAAGGTTTGGCATCATTCTTTAACGATATATATTCAGGAATATATTCCGACAGTGAAGGCGTTATAGATATAAATATCGATAATTTAGACACAAGGAGCTACGAGGCTATTATCAGCAATATAATTCATGCCCGCAGCGAATATAACTGGGGTGTATATGAATATGAGGGCGCATACAAATATGCTGAAGCCTTAGAAGATTTGAAATTATTCATGGATACCATAAAGGCTGATAACGTCTTGACGGAATCATACGAGGCTGTTTACGGTATTGATTTAAGCCAGAAGCTTGATGCGGATGCTTTAGAGTTTGTATCTGGCCAGGTCGGCAATCCCGAGCTGGATATGAACAGCTTCTTTGAGGCGTTGCCTGCGGCAGCGGTAGCTGTAGAAGGCCTTAATAACGATGTAATAAGCCGCCAGAAATTCGAGGAATACTACTCATATTACAATGTCAGCTTAAGAGGCGAAGTAAGCTTAGGCCAGCAAACAATAGATACCTACGGATACAATTACGTGACAAATCTTTCTGATGCAATATTTGATTTGGCTTTCAAGATGAATTATTTGACGCAGAGAATAGACGAATTGGGCGCTGCATTTAACAGGGAAGATTTTATGCAGGCTTATGGGTTAAGCAGGTTAGAAGAGCCATTGAGCCTGACTTTGGATACAAACTGGCAGGAATTAGCTCCTGTGTTATTTATGGTTGCCACCAGCGTAGACGATATCAGCAATCCGTTTGATTTTGATATAGATAAATACAATGACTCATTGCCGTATCTCGCAGAGTTAATGAAATCTGTAGCCACAAGGCCGGAATTTGTCCAAGCGTTGAATTATTTCTATAAGGTCGGCATAGACGGTTCATTCAACCTCAATCCTATAAATGAAAAGAGATACGGCGCAGATAGATTTGAAAGGATTGGGCAATTCTTCTTTAATGTAGCCGATAATACAGGCGATGGCTTGAATAGTTCTGATGAACAGAAGGCGTATCCGGATATTGAGACCTATGTAGAAATAGTTGTGAAGATGTATGAGTTAAGAGGAGAAATCAGTGCCAGGTTAGCCAGGATGAATTATAACTTTAACTTTGATTCGGACAGCATCGGCTTTGGCTATATGGCAAGGGGCGGAGTTATAACGCTATTCTTATATGACGGCATGGTTTCTTTGCCGAGCGGTTTGAAGCAGGTAACCATTGCTCCGTTGGCCGTGACATTGACCGCCGGCAACCAGACGCTTAAGGAAGCAAGGTCCAGCTGGTCGCAGGATTCACAGCTGATAAAACAGGCGGATACAATCGTTAATATGTCAACGCTTGAGGGCGCAGATTTGTCAGGTTTCTATAGCGAGAACGCAATCGGCCGCGTCACAGGATACTTTACGCCGCAAGGCAGGAAGTTATGGGAAGAGAAAGACTACTACAGCGTAAATACAGAAGACGCTGGCAAGTTATTGCGCCAGGTAAGAGGCAACCGCGAAACTGTTTATAGCTATGAGAATGATTATTCATATTTTGATTCAAGGCAGTTCAGCCTGATACCGGTGCCCAGCGCAGGTAAAACATACATATACGGAACAGGCATATTATTGAGCGACTTCGATAATACATATATTGATGGCGAAGAATACGTAAGCAAAGAAGTCAGGTATTATGACGCTGCAGGCAGGGTCGCTAGGACAGAAGAGCAGACCTTAGGCTTAATCAGCGGCGCCACACATATGACCGCGCAGATGGATGAATCCGGCGAGGCGTTCAGATATGTAAAATCAGAGTTTAAAGACGGTGCCCATGAGTTGTTGAATATAGCCACTTCATACGGCGTGGCTGATTTCGATATGAATGGGCGCGCTGCAGCCGATGCCAACCTGAAATATTTTGAATTAAAAGGGTTCTCGGAATTAGGCGGCGCAGTTTATGAAGGCCGCAACAATACCTTAGAAGCAGACGTCCGCGAGGAAACGGATAATTTAGGCAGGCCATACAGGCAGTTAATTACCAAGTCCGACGCAAACAGGTCAAAGCTCATTACCTATAATTATGACGATGATTACTTTGGCGCGTTTGACAAGGCAACAACGACCAATGTCTATTTAAGCGACGCTGAAGGCAATGCCATAAAGAAACTTTTCGCAACAGAGTTGATTAAAGACAGGGCGTTCAATGAGTTCGGCGGCGCGGATTATTTGGAGACAAATTATATAGACAGCGTAAAGAGAGTAATTTCTTATGATGGTTTTGGCAGAGAAAAGGCAATTTATGAAGGCGATAACCTTTATGTAATTGGCGCGTATATCGAGGCTGAAAGCGTCATTTATAATTCTTACGATGAAAAGTATTGGAGCGCAAGAGATATTGCCGGCGTGGCTGAGAAGTATTCATGGAATTCCGCAATGCAGGAAAAAGATAAACTCATAACCCGCACAGAACCCAAAGAGAGAAAATTAATTACCACATATTTCGGTTATACGGCGAATACCTTAGTTATGACCGAGCATAAGTCCGGAACAGAATCAGACAGGGATTTATACATAGACTTGTTCACAGGCAAACCCATAAGGATCGAGGCAAACGGCAGGCGCATAGCAGATATTAATTACAACGAAATGGGAGCCGAAGAGTCGTCAATAAAGTATTATCAGATAGACGAGAAAACAGGCGAAGCTGCCCTGAGCGTTTCCGCAGACGAATCTGACATATACAACTATAATCCTCAGACATACGAATTAGGAAATGATGTAGTCGCCCATGTCAAGAAAGTCGGAGAGATTACTTTACAGGATGGAAGCACAGCCTTAGTATTTAAGCGCACCAATATAGCCCAGGAAACCATTGACAAATTCGGCGAAGAGAGAATATTCGGCATAAAGAAAGGCGAAGAGGATGAGTGTTTAAGGTATTATCCTAAAGCGGCTGAGGCAGAGCTTATAATCAATGATACCGAATCCTACATTTATAAATATAATCCTGAAACATACGAGCTTGAAGGAGAGCCTGTAGCCGTATCGCGCTTCATCAAGGACATTACTATCAATGGCACAGAATATTCCTTGATAAGCCGCGTCAATATTAGCCAGGAATCAATAGAGAAATTAGGCAATGAAAGAGTCTTCGGTGTAATAAAGAACACCGGCGCAGAGGCTTTAAGGTATTATCCTGAAGCCAAAGAAGTGGAAGTCATTATTTCCGAGACAGCCTCCGATATATACACATATAACCCCGATTATACTTTAGGTGATAAGGTTGCGCATGTGGAGACAGTTAATACTATAACCTCTCCAAAAGACGAGAAGATAATTGTTTTACACAGGACAGGAAAGAATGACCGCGTTTATGGCGTCAACGCTTCTACCGGCGAAGAGGTCCTCAGGTATTATTCTGATGAGGCAGAATTAATCACCTCCAAGGCTACCTCCGACATATACACCTATAACCCTAAGACTTATGAACTTATCAATAAGACGGCCAATACAAAAATAGTCAACAGCTTTACGCTCAAGCCAACAGGAGCAGATGTTAATGTCATAGAAAGAACCGGCAAGAACCCGAGAGTATACGCGGTTAATACCGCCACCGGCGAAGAGGCTGTCAGGTATTATCCTAAAGAGGCAGAAGTAATTATTTCCGAAACAGAATCCCACATATATAGGTATACGCCTAATTATGAAACAAAAGGCGAGCCTATAGCTACAGTGTCTAGGAGAACAGGGTTTAACTTTAACGGCAGGCATTATATTGTCTTAGAACGCAAAGGCCAGGATGCGAGATTCTTCGGCGTTGTCAAAGGCGATAGAGAAGAAGCGTTACGTTATTACCCCAGAGACCCTAAGCATCCTGAGGAAGGCGGGGAGATAGAGGTTGTTACCGGCAAAAACTCCGCGAATATATATAACTACAATAGTAATTTCAGGCCCGTAGAAAACAAGCCCATAGCTCAAATTAAGGCTATTTCCAAGATAAGCCTTGAAGGAAAGGTATCCGTTATCCTCCAGAGAACCGGTGATAGCCCGAGAATATACGGCATAGATGCTTTAACCGGCAAAGAATCAGCGCAGTTCTATTACCAGCCGCAGGTTATTAACGGTGTCAAGGTTCAGGGTATCGCTGTCGTTGACAGGGGTGAGACGACATCGATATTATCAAAAGGAAACAAAGTAATGCCATCGCGCTACAGCGGGAAAGAGGCGTTGAAGAATATCTGCTACTATAATTCCGAATATAAACCGGTAATTACTGACAAGGTCGGCCAGATAGGATACGCCGTTAATACGGACGATAAGATCAAGGGTTATGAAGGCCTGCAGGTGGTTGAAGAAATTACCATGGATTATAACTTCAAGATTGCCAGAGCTGTTGATGCGTTTGGCCTAGAGCGAGCAGTTATTTCCATGATCCCTGGTGATGGATATTCCGTAGATATTATTGAATATAATAACAGCCAGGAGTCCGGGAGAGTGACATACAGAGCAGAAAGAAAAAATGGACTTTATAAAATAGGAGAACGAATATCTACCTTATTGGTCCTCCAAGGAGAAGAATTACAAGAAGCTTTAAATAGCTACAACCAGATAGTTAACAGTTTATCCAAGAGCCGCAAGGCAGAGTTTAATGCCGTAATCAATAACTTGAGAGCTACATTGAATTGTGGAGATATTTATGCTGCGAGGTTAACAAAAGAAAAAGACGGAACTTATATAGTATACAGAATTAAAGGCGATTATTCAGCTAGAGTTATTTTTCAACGAAATACTGA
>JAQTPJ010000147.1 GCA_028712915.1 Candidatus Omnitrophota bacterium | reverse complement strand
ATTGGTAATAGTCGGCAGGGAAATAAGCAGCCGTAATTATTGTCTTGAGATGTTAAAGGAGATTCATCGCCTTATTCCAGAAGATGTATATTTGAGTACTTTTATTTTTGAAAATAAAACCGATGTCGTTTTGAAAGGCTCTGCCGTTAATATGCCTTTAGTATTTACATTTGCGCGCAGCCTCAATGAGTCCGATTTATTAAGTAGCGCGGAAATAAAATATGTAACGCAGAGAAAAATAAGGGAAAGTGAATTAACTAATTTCGAGATTATCTGTAAGATAAAATCAGGTGTTTAGAATATGGTGATTTCTAAGAGAGAAAGAATTTTATTTATTGCTACATTGTTGTTTGTTTTATTGAGCCTAATTTATTCTCTTGCCGTGGAGCCGGCCTATAAAGAATATATTATTCTGGGTCGGCAAATTAAGTTAAAGCAGGCGCAGCTTAGGAACGCCTTGAGTCTTATAGAAGAGAGAAAAATATTGGGTAAAGAATTTGAAAAATACGCAGGACAATTTATGAACAGCGAGCCGAAAGATGAAACAGATTTTTTATTGGCTAAATTAGAAGAAATAGGCAAAGCCAATGGGGTTTATTTAAATGAGGCAAGGCCGCAGGGAATAAAAGACAGCGGTTTCTATCAGGAAATGTCAGTAGATATAAAGTTTAAAGCGACAATCAGAAACTTAGCCGCATTTATTTATAAGGTAGAGAGTTCGCCGCTTTTATTACGGATTAACGTTTTGCGGCTGCACTGTAAAGACGAAAACAACTCTTCTCTAGAAGGCGATATGGAGATAGGAAGGATTTGCTTTAATTCATAGCTACATGAAGATAAAAACCATAAATTTTACGTTGATAAACAGGTTAATATGCTTAGTAGCTATATTGGCTTTATTCATGTTTTGTTATGATTTATATTGTGTTGATAGAGAAATCCAAGAATTTGCCTGTCCTTCTGAGCCTAAATTATCAGATTTATCATTAGCGAGGGGAAAAATGAAGCCCTTAGCTTATTACGAGAAAGAGATTTCCAGGCGTAACATATTCAGGCAAGGGTTAGGCGAAGATAATGTCGTTAAGTCAATGCCCACGGGCCCTGTTTTTAAAGAATTATTAAAGGACTTACGTATTTTAGGCATAGTTTCCGGCAGCGAAAAACAGGCTATTATAGAGGATATCAAGATAGGTAAGACATATTTTTTATTTACAGGTGATTACCTGGGGGAAATTGAAGTAAAAGCAATTTATCCCGACAGGGTAGAGTTGGAATTTAAAGGCGAGAAGATAAACCTATTTTTGTAAATTTACAAAAGGGGAGGAAAAAATGACAAAAAGAATATTTATTATCATTTTGTGTTTAGTGTTTATAGGCGGGCAATATTCTCTTTTTGCTGACGCGGTACAAGAAAAATATGATGAGGCAATAGCAAACAAGGAGATACCCCATAAAATTTCCCTAGACATCAAGGGGATGGAGATGGTGGATGTTCTAAAACTTTTAGCCAATGAAGGAGGCTTGAACATAGTGGTGGGTAAAAACGTAAGCGGCAGAGTTTCCGTATTCTTAAAAGATGTAGATATTCAGGATGCCTTTGAGATTATCATAGCCACCAATGGCTTGGCCTATGAGAAACGGGCAGGCATTATAAAGGTTATGAATGCCCAGGATTATGAATTAATTTATGGAGATAAATTCGGCGACAGGAAAGTGCTTAGTACCAGAAAAATAATGTATGCGGATGCCAGGGATTTGAGTAATTCGCTAAATAATATAAAAAGTTCTCTGGGCAGAGTGGCCATCGATGGGAATTCCAACTCTCTTATTTTGCTGGATGTTCCTGAGAAAATAGAGGCGATGGCAGAAATTATAGACAAGATGGATAAACCATCAGGCTTAGAAACGAGGGTGTTTGAGTTAAATTATGCGCAGCCTAAGATAATAAGAGAACAATTATCAGGGGTTTTGACTAAAGATTTAGGTTCTGTAAGGATTGATGAACGCACCAATAAAATTGTGGTTGTGGATTATCCTGATAAAATCGCCCAGATGGAGAAAATAGTTAAAGCATTCGATGAAAGGACAAAACAGGTTCTTATAGAAGCGAAGATTATGCAGGTTACGCTTAGCGATGAATATCAGATGGGCATAGATTGGAAGGTAATCGCCAGCAAGCAGCTTAATTTAACAACATTTAATATAAATCGTACTCTGGATACAGCCGGCAGCCAGGTAGTTGCAGGTACTATTGTCCCTGCTTCGACAGAGGATTTCAGGGTTGTAGTGAATATGCTTAAGACGTTTGGCGATGCGCGAACGCTTTCTACTCCCCGTATTACGGCTACCAATGGGCAAGAGGCAAAAATTTTAGTAGGTTCAAAAGAAGTATATGTCACAAGCACCGTGGTGGCGTCTGAAGCGACAACTACCACTTCAGAGGCGGTACAGTTTGTGGATGTCGGGGTAAAACTTTATGTTACTCCTATAATAAATAAAGATAATTTTATTACTATGAAGATCAGGCCCGAGGTAAGTTCTGTATCCAAAGAGTTTACTAAAAACGACGGCACAAAGATTCCCGTTGTAGGGACTTCGGAAGCGGAGACATCTGTTATCGTTAAAGACGGCGTAACTATTGTAATGGGCGGTTTGATGAAGGACGAAAAAACTAAAAATATCTACAAAATTCCTTTGTTGGGTGAGATACCTTTCTTGGGGGCGTTTTTCAGGAGGACAGAAGATGAAAACACTAAGACAGAATTAGTTATTTTTCTTACTCCCCGCATTGTGTCTGGGGCGGAGGATATGTTTAAAATTAAAGGAGAAGGCGGGTTAAATTGATTTAAGTATTATTTCAGCCGCTCGACGTGACGCGCCCGGCAAGCCGAGGTGCGTTTTTATTTGGGAGAGTTTTTGTTTTGCCCTGCTGTATTTATCCTTGTCTTTAAGTAAGGATAAGGCTTTTTTGGCTATAAGGTTTGGTTTTGCGCCGAACTGCACGAATTCTGGCGCGAGTTTTTCCCCTGCCACCACATTTACCAGCCCGATATAAGGTATCTTTATCATAAGCCTGGCGTATGCCCAGGTGAGAAAACTTACTTTGTA
>JAQTPJ010000146.1:1049-3114 GCA_028712915.1 Candidatus Omnitrophota bacterium | reverse complement strand
CCGTTACTTTTGCCTTTAATTGAAACTTACAGTTATGTTTTTTTGGGCGGCGTATATGAACAATATGCAAAATTTGTTTCTTATCTATTTTTTATTTACGCATTAATTTTATTATATTATCTAATAAAGCGAGTAGCCTCGGATAATTTTGCTTTACTTCTTACATATTTTCTTTCCTCCGTGCCTTTATATATCTATTCAGCTTCATCTGGATACAGCGATATTCCTTTAGTTTTTTATTCAGGATTAGGGATACTTTATTTGTACCAGTCAGCAGCAAAAAATAGCAATAATTTATTCAAGGTTGGTTGTCTATTATTATGCCTGGGCGCTTGGACAAAAAAAGAGGGATTAGCTATTTTATTAATCGGTTTTATATATTGGTTATTATTTTTAAAGCCTGCATCTGGAGATAAACTTAATAAAATAGTATTTTTTATTTTATCCGTTATCTTAATTAATGCGCCTTGGCTAATTTTTGCTAAATATTATGGTTTGGCAGGCGATAATATCTACAGTTTAAATGCTATAGGGAATTATCCTTTGGTAATTAGCAAGATAAAAGTTATAGCATCATTTGCGCTACATAGTTTGTTTGACGTAAATAGGTGGAATATATTCTGGTTTATCTTTACATTGGCGCTATTTTATAAAAAGAGGCATATTTTAAAGGAAAAATACCTTTTGTCCGTTATCGCAACTTATGTTGTTATTTTAATTATTGTTTATTCTATCTGTATAAACAGGGATATCAATTGGCTGCTTGTGACTACTTTTGATAGAATCGTTTTGGTTTTTATACCCTGGATTATTTATCTTATCGGTGTTTTATTTTCCGGAGACTTTTCGTATGGATATAGTAATCAAAGGCGCGAAGGAACATAATCTAAAGAATATAGATTTAACTTTGCCGCGCAATAAACTGATTGTGATTACCGGGCTTTCGGGTTCGGGAAAGTCGTCTTTGGCATTCGATACGATTTATGCTGAAGGACAACGCAGGTATGTAGAAAGCCTCTCAAGTTACGCCCGCCAGTTCCTGGAACAGCTGCAAAAACCCAACGTAGAGCATATTGAGGGTTTGTCCCCGGCAATATCCATTGAACAAAGGACAGCCGGAGGAAATCCGCGTTCCACTGTAGCCACCCAGACGGAAATTTATGATTATCTCAGGTTGTTGTTTGCCAGGGTAGGCAGGCCGCATTGCCATAAATGCGGCAAGCCGATTGTGCGGCAAAGCTCGCAGGAGGTCATCAATAAAATCCTGTTCTTGCCTAAGAATGCCAAGATAGATATTTTTGCTCCTGTGGTCAGAGGCAGAAAAGGAGAATACAGTTCTTTGTTAGGAGAATTAAAAAAGCAGGGATTCCTGAAGATAAGGGCTGATGGTAAATTATACGAGTCAGCAGAAAAGGTAAAACTCGACAGGTATAAGATTCATAATATAGAGGTATTGGTGGATCGGATCATCAATAATATTGAGTTTAAATCCAGAATTTCAGAGGCGGTGGAGACGGCCTTAAAGGTCGGCAAGGGCATTGTTATTGTAAGATATGGCAAAAAAGAGTTGATGTTTAATGAAAAATATAGTTGTCCTGATTGTGGGATTAATTTAGAGGAAATCGAGCCCAGGATATTTTCTTTTAATTCACCATATGGAGCCTGTCCTGCCTGCGGCGGGCTAGGAACCAAGATGGAATTCGACGAGGATTTAGCCATCCCTGACAGGGATAAATCCATAAGCGCAGGCGCTATCCAGCCATGGAAAAGGGGCGGTAAGGGCTACGTCCTTTATTATCGGGCAATGTTGCGGGAATTGGCAGCCAGCATGCATTTTGATTTGGATACTCCATTTAAAAAATTACCCAAAGAAATAAGGCGGGCTATTCTTTATGGCGCTGATGTGTATATCTGGGATAAGAGGTTTGAGGGCGTTATCCCTAATATCGAACGCGTATTCAACCAGACGGACAGCGAGTTTTTGAAACATGAGTTATCCAAATATATTTCGCAGCTGCCTTGCCCTGTCTGCGAAGGTTCGCGCCTCAAGAGAGAAAGTTTATTC
>JAQTPJ010000146.1:0-1039 GCA_028712915.1 Candidatus Omnitrophota bacterium | reverse complement strand
GTTCATCACGATAAAAAATAAATCCATCAATGATATAACACAGTTGTCCATAAAAAACGCTTACGCATTTTTTGAGAATTTACAGTTATCAAAAGAAGAAATTTTAATCGGTTCTGAAATTTTAAAGGAGATAAAGAGAAGGTTAAAGTTTTGCGTAGACGTGGGATTAGATTATTTGACGCTGGATAGAAAAGCCCAGACCCTTTCCGGAGGAGAGGCACAGCGCATACGCCTGGCTACGCAGGTGGGTTCGGGGCTCGTAGGCGTAATTTATATTTTAGATGAGCCTACAATAGGCCTGCATCAACGCGATAACCGGAGGCTCCTGGCTACATTGAGGGCTTTGCGTGACGCAGGAAATACCTTAATTATCGTAGAGCATGATGAAGAGACAATCAGGTCTGCGGATTATGTTGTAGACTTAGGCCCTGGCGCAGGCAGGTTCGGCGGAGAAGTGGTGTTTTGCGGAGAATTAAGAGAATTATTAAAGGATAAAAAATCCCTTACCGCGAAATATCTAAGGAAGGAATTAAAAATAAGCCCGCCGCAAAATCTACGCAGCTATAAGGATAAAGACGCCATTGAGATTATCGGCGCAGGCGAACATAACTTAAAGGAGATTAACGTAAAAGTTCCTTTAGGCGTATTTATCTGCGTTACCGGCGTGTCAGGTTCAGGAAAATCTACTCTGGTTGATGAAATACTTTACCGCGCAGCGGCAAAAAGGCTCTACGGATTGAAAGAAAAGCCCGGGAAGTTTAAAAAGATTAAAGGCCTGGAAAATATCGATAAGGTTATTGAAGTAGATCAGTCGCCTATCGGCCGCACTCCGCGTTCCAACCCCGTTACATATACAAATGTTTTTGGCCATATCAGGGATTTTTACGCCCGCCTGCCGGAATCGCGCATGCGCGGCTATAAGCCCGGGAGGTTTAGTTTTAATGTAAAAGGCGGAAGATGCGAGGCCTGCCAGGGAGACGGAATAAAAAAAATTGAAATGCATTTTTTGCCTGACGTATATGTAAAATGCCAGGTGTGC
>JAQTPJ010000145.1 GCA_028712915.1 Candidatus Omnitrophota bacterium | reverse complement strand
GCTGGAGATAACATTATTCTCTCCTAGGATAAGCGAAACTATCTTTTCCGCCCTTATGCTATCCTGTGTAGTAAGAATAAGCGTGTCTTGCAGAAAATTGCGGTTTTTATGAGTTACTTCTTTGATACTGTCGACATCACCAGTCAAAATTGCCAAGTCCACTTTTCGATTAAGTTCTTTTCTTACGTCTAAATCTACAAGCACATTGCCGCTTTTAGACTCCAACCTCAATCCGTCAGACCTGATTGCCGCCCGCTCCTTGTCCGGGGCAACCATGAAAATATTCCTCAGTTTGGATCTTAAACGCGCGGCTATTATGCTGCCGGTAACTCCCGCGCCAAAAACACAAATATTTAATTTAGCAGGAGGAAGGCAAACAACAACTTTTTCTTCTACCTTTTCCTCAGCTTTAACTACCGGCTTTGCGGCCTGCGCAGCCTGCTTTGACTCTTTGCCGCCGGTCTTTGCTTTTTTCTTTACAACAAACTTTTGCGCGCTCATCTCTAAATTATTTCAGCTGGCTCTTATCAATCTTGCCAACCCTGTTTTTAGGAAGTTCTTTTCTGATTTCAACGATATGCGGCACTTTGAAGTGCGCAAGGTGTTCTTTGGAAAAATAGCGGATATCTTCTTCTTTTAAATCCGCCTCTGCCTTTGGCGATACCACTGCTTTTACAATTTCTCCTCGTAAATCGTCTGGCACGCCCACGACCGCCACCTCTTTTACCAATGGATGTTTAGAAATCACGGACTCAACTTCAACCGCATACACTATTTCTCCTGAAACCTTTATCATCTCCTTCTTCCTGCCTACAATATATAAAAATCCTTGCTCGTCAAACCTGCCTAAATCTCCGCTATAAAACCACCCGTTACGCATTACTTTATTAGTCTCTTCATCGTCTTTATAATAACCCTTCATCACCATCCAGCTTCGCACGATAATCTCGCCAATCTCGCCTACGGGCACTTCTTTGTCATGCTCGTCTATAATCTTTACATCTATCCATGGCGCCGGCTTTCCCACGCTCTCTAATTTCTCCAAACCCATAGGCATAACTACGCAAGGGCCGTTTGTTTCAGTCAAGCCCCAGCCGTTTAAAAAATATGCCTGCGGGCAATATTTATGGAACCTCCTTAAAACCTCCGGGTTGCTGGGCGCGCCGAATACATCCACCCATCTTATGCTGGAAAGGTCAAACTTTTCAAATTCCTTAAGGTATAAAATCGCGTAATACATCGAAGGCACCAGATAAAAATAAGTAACCTTATGCCTTTCCACATTTCTTAGAAAATCCAGCGGCGTAAACCTTTCTAGAAAAACCAGAGTATTAATAAAATATATGCCAAGCTGTATAGCCATAAGCCCGGCAATATGAGAAAACGGCAATGCGCAGATTATTATGTCTTCGGTGTATAAATCTACAAAATATCTGATTACCGCCGGGCAGGCATCAAGTTGTTTATAAACAAGCATTATACCCTTGGGCCTGCCTGTAGTCCCTGACGTATACAGAATCATGGATAAATAATCAGGTGGGATGTATATATCCTTAAACTCCGGCGAGGAATTCTTGATTAAATCATCGAAATTAGCAAAACCTTCCTTTTTTTCCTGAATAAGAATGATTTCTTTTAAGGTGGGGATTTCTTTTTTTAACTTTTCCAAGACGCTCATATCCTTCGCCTTAGCGATAAGATATTTTGCTTCACAATGGCCCAAACAGGTAACCATCTCATCTTCTGTAAGCATATAATCTAAAGGGACGACAGTTGCGCCTAAACAAAATAGCGCCAAGTAACTATAAACATATTCGGGCCAATTCGGCAGATAGATCCCGACTCTGTCCTGCGGTTTTATGCCTAAAGCGGACAATCCATTGGCTAACCTGAAGATAATATCTTTAAACTGTCCGGAAGAGACTGGTTTATCCTTGAAGATTATGGCTGGTTTATCGGGGAATTTCTGAGAGTTTCTTCTTAATAAGAAAGGGATATCCATAGATATAACTAAGGGTTATCGGTCGAAATCCGCCATTACTCTGGTAATAGATAAAGGCGGATAAAATTTTAATAGTAAAATTTTACTATCGGTCAATCATTATGTCAATCTATATTTTAGGCTGGGACAAAACACTTTGAGATACAACAGGATAGGTTATTTTAAGGAAGGGTTGTAATAATCCTTGAGACAAAGCCTATTTCCGCTTTCATCAAATCTAAATTATGCTCAAGTATGGCCAATAAATGGGCTGGTTTCTTATTCTTAAACCCAGAGTATAATTTAAAGAGGTCTTTTTCTATCTTCTTGAGGATCTTTAGCCTTATCTTAAGCTTATTCTTAACGTTCTCCTGCTTCAAATAAGGCAGGAAAAACAAAGAAATGTCTATGCCAAAATACGGCCTTTGTACGTGCAGGAAGCTCCTGTTCAACAAAGCTCCAAACCTGTCTTTACCTTTGTCAGTCAAGGAGTAAACATATTTATCCGGCCTGCTTTTCGAGGAAGTTACTATCTTTTTTACTAAACCCTGCTTTTCAAGGTAACATAACGAATAATATATAGATTCATACCCTAAACCCGTAAAGAATATAAGAGAATCATTAATCTGCTTCTTGATTTCATAACCGTGCCGCGCCTTTTCCTTAAGAAGCCCAAGAATAATTAATTCCTGCTCTATCTTCATAACAATTAAGAAACTTTTTCAGAAAATACGCCGATCCGACGGAATTTATCGTAACGCTTGCCTATAAGTTCGTCTTTGGGGATTCTGGATAATTCATCCAGATTTTTTTTGAGGGAATCTTTTATGTTCTTTGCTGTTTCCTGGGGGTCTCTGTGGGCGCCGCCTAATGGCTCTTTTACCACTTCGTCAATAATCCCCAGTCTTAATAAATCTGCCGCAGTAAGTTTTAACGCCTCAGCAGCTTCATTTGCCTTAGCGCTACTCTTCCATAATATCGCAGCGCAGCCCTCCGGAGAAATCACGGAATAATACGCATTTTCTAAAACGCATATCCTGTCGCCTATGCCTATGCCAAGCGCGCCTCCGCTGCCGCCTTCTCCGATAACATAAATAATTATAGGCACCTTAATACTTACCATTTCCCTCAAGTTTAAGGCTATAGCCTGGGCCTGGCCTCTCTCTTCC
>JAQTPJ010000012.1 GCA_028712915.1 Candidatus Omnitrophota bacterium | reverse complement strand
GACGGATTGAGGTTGGAGTCTAAAAGCGGCAATGTGCTTGTAGATTTAGACGTAAGAAAAGAACTTAATCGAAAAGTGGACTTGGCAATTTTGACTGGCGATGTCGACAGTATCAAAGAAGTAACTCATAAAAACCGCAATTTTCTGCAAGACACGCTTATTCTTACTACGCAGGATAGCATCAGGGCGGAAAAGATAGTTTCGCTTATCCTAGGAGAGAATAATGTTATCTCCAGCGTTGTCATGTTCGGCGGAGTTTCCCTTAAGGATAATTTGGTTAATTATAACAAAGAAGGAAAGTGGTATATTGGCAGGCCCTTTTCCCCAGACGATGATAAGGTGAAAGAAATCGCGCAGGAGTTTTCTCTGGCGTTCGAGATGGTTGTTGCAGATGATATCGTTGCCATAAAATGGGCGAAATTATTTTCCAATCTATATAGTTGTATCCCGGCGCTTTTAGGAAAAAGTTTTCAGGAGACTTTTACAGATTCAGATATGGCAAAGCTGGCGGTCGTATTGTTCAGAGAAGGATTTCAGGTGATAGAAAAAGCAGGCATAAAACTTGCGGATTTGGCGGAGTTTGAGCTGGATAAATTGCGCCAGCTAAACCAACTCTCCCTGCAGGAAGCAGCGCAGTCTTTCTCCGAACAGATAAATAATTTAGGTAAAGAACCCGTATATGGCACAATTTTAGAAAATATAAAAAGGGGTTGTCCTTCGGGGATTAATCATATAAACGGCGAGCTCGTGCATTTATCAGAGTTTGACTCAAGGTGCGCAAACTTCAACGCAAAGATAGTTAATTTTATAAACAGGATCGAAAAGACAAAAAGATTTTTTACGATGGATGAAATAAAAAGAGAATTTGAACTAGGCATACTTAATTAAGGTTTATACTCCGCGGCCTAAAATCCGCGCTCTTTAAAGCGCGCCTGCCTGCCGGCAAGGCAGGGATAGGTTGTGGCCGCTTGAGTATTCCGCCCGAAGGACAACGGCAAGGAACCTCGGGTCTTAGCCCGAAGGGGCTCCATTTAAACAATGAAAAAGTTTTTCGATGGTTTTATACACTGGTTTGGCCACGGCTTAATTAGATATAGGTATGGATTTCTGTCTTTGTGCCTTATCGTGAGCCTTTTTTTCGGCTATCAGTTAAAAGATCTTTCCTTCCAGACCAACTTGGGCGATTTTTACCCCTTAAAACACCCATACCTACAGATACAAAATAAATTAACCAAAATATTCGGCGGTTTAAACCAGGTCTCTATTGCCATAGAGGCAAAAGAGGGGACTATCCTAAATCCTGTTGCTTTGGATAAAGTCTGGCGGATTACCAACGAGTTTTATCTGACCCCCGGCATAAATGCCGGCCGTGTTGTATCTTTGTCAGCGAGAAAAATTAAACATGTGGAGGCGAATGAGGAAGGATTTATAACTGAGAGGTTGATGCATGATCCTGCCAGGACGCAGGAAGAATTAGATATTCTTAAGGAAAGAATCGTAAAAAATCCTTTGGTTTACGGACCCATTGTATCCAAGGATTTTAAGGCTACGTTGATTCAGGCGGATTTCGAATCCAATGTTTCAGCCAGGGATATTTTTAATAACCTTCAGGCGTTGAAAGCGCAGTTTGAGGATGAAGATTATAATATACATATCGCCGGACAGCCTGTGCTGCAGGGTTGGCTGGATTATTATCTGCCGCGCATGGCCGGGCTTTCACTGCTTACCTTAATAGTGATGGCGTTGGTTTTATACAATATATTCAAGTGTAAACGCGGAGTCTTTCTTCCTTTATTTTCAGCAGGCATGGCTACTCTTTGGGGGTTGGGCTTAATGGCATCTTTTGGGTATAAACTCACGCCGTCAACCATACTTGCTCCGTTTTTAGTATTTGCGTTAGGGGTAAGCCATTCAATCCAGTTCATCAAACGCTACTATGAATATATGAGCAGGCACAAAAACAATTCCAAGGCCGCAGCTATTAATATTACGCGTTCGCTGTTTGTGCCGGCGTTCACAGGGCTTCTTACCGACGGCATCGGGCCTTTTGCTTTGTTTATAGTTCCTTTGGAAATGGTCAGGAGCCTCGCCCTTGCCATCGGTTTTGGAATATTGAGCATATTTTTCAGCACAATTATCCTGGTTCCCAATTTACTTTCTTTTATGAAACCGCCAAAGAGGCTGGAGGTAATCAAAGAAGAAAGAGAGACGCTTACCAGCAAGATTTTGGGTTATTTCGCAAAGGTCGCCGTGGACAAAAAATCGCGCTGGGTAGTTATAGCCTCATTTTTTATCCTGACCGGCATTGCCTTAATCGGCATGAAGCAGTTGGAAGTAGGCGATAAGAGGCCGGGCACATCGTTGCTTTATCCAAGCAGCCCTTATAATCAGGCGGAAAAATTTATCAGCGAAAAATTTTCTACAACCGACCCTTATTACATTTTTGTCGAGGGCAAAAGCCAGGACGCCTTTTTAAGCAGCAGCGCCTTAAAAGAAATGGATAGCCTGCAGAGGTATTTGGAAAAAGAAGTAAAAGGCGTAGGCCGCAGCCTTTCATTGGCAGAATATATCAAGGGCATGAATATGGCGATGTTTGCCGGAGAACGTTCGGAATTTAAGATACCCGATAACGACGCCACTATCGCCGAGTATTTATTTTTATATGACTTAACGGCTTTTCCTGGGGATTTTGATCCGGTTGTCAACTCCAACTATCAATACGCGAATATAAAAGTAGACCTTATCGACCATAAGGCCTCGACGATGAATGAGGTAATTAAAAAGACAGAAGATTGGATCAGGTTAAATCATAAAGAAAAGAATATAGATTTTTATTTTGCCGGCGGGACAATTGGAATGCTCGCGGCAGTCAACCAGATAGTCTCTACGATGCTTACGGCTAATTCGCTGCTTACCTCAGGACTGGTATTCCTTTGCCTGGTATTTGCTTATGGTTCGTTAGTTTCGGGATGGCTTTTGATAATCCCGCTTATATTCAGGACACTTTTGGTATTTGGCATATTAGGTTTTCTAAAAGTCGGCTTAACCGCGGAGATGATCCCTATGGTGGCTTTGGGAATAGGCTTTGGTGACGACTTTGGTATATATATTGTTTCACGAATAAAGGATGAATTAAAGGAAGGGGGTGCTACTTTAGAAAATGCATTAGTTAAGACGATGTCTTCATCGGGCAAGGCGGTATTTTTTACGGGATTAACGCTTACAATCGGCATAGCCACATGGATGTTTTCCAACATACTTATGCAGGCCAGGCTTGGCGCGCTGTTAGCGTTTTTTATATTTTTTAATGCCATAGGCACGCTGATTGTTCTTCCGTCGATGATTATGACGGTTAAACCTAAATTCTTAATAAAGTAAAGGAGGTAAGGCCATGAAGAGGAAAGTGTTGTTGGTGCTTGCGATGATAACCCTGGCTTGTGGTTATCTATTCGCGGGAGAACTGGAGTATTTCAATGTCTACAAGCCTAAAGCGGGCATGACCGCGGATGAAATTATGCAGATAAAGTATTTCAATAAGTACACTCTTTTTGCGCAGGATATTTCTTTTACCGGTAAGGCGTATTTTATAGATAAGTCAGGCTCAACGCGCGAGAGGGCGACAGCCAGGAAAAGGATAAACCTCGGCAGGGAGTCAGATGGCATTGCCTACAAAGATTATACTGTTTTTACCGGGCCAACGCAGGTAAAAGGGTTGTGCAATTTATCCTGGACATACCTTAATTCAGACAAGCAGCAGGATGTCTGGTTATGGATTCCTTCGTTAAAGAAAGTAAGGAAAATTTCGGCCTCTCAATCAGATGATTCTTTTTTGGGTTCTGATTTTACGGTTGAAGATATTTCTACAAGGCGTTTTGGCGACGAGACATACAAGCTGGTTAAAGAAGAGAACTTTAAGGGATTTACCTCGGATTTCTACAAAAAGACATATTATAAAGACACTCCTTGTTATGTTATCGAGGCAACCCCTAAGCGCGCGAATTGGTATTACGCCAAAAGGTTGGTTTGGGTTGACAAACAATACGGAACGAACATCTATGAGGAAAAATATGACAGCAAAGGCCAGAAATTCCAATATATCTTCAGGTGGTATGAAATTCATAATGTTAGCAGCAAAGAATACCCGATACAGATGCTTTTGGAAGGAGAGAATCTAAGGTCAGGGCACCATACGGTCATTATTAACGAAACCGTCGAGATAGACAAAGGTTTATCCGAACAAGAATTTACCGAAGGGGCGCTTAGCCGCTCGCGCTGGTAGGAAGGAGGTTTTAGCACAATGTTTAAACGTATTTTAATTATTTTCGCATTAGTTACAGCTATATCTTTGCCGGCGTACGCTGAGCTTACGGGGGAGAATTTTACTCTCACAGGTGCTTTTAAGAATGAAACTGGCATGAGGTTGAAAGATTCGCTCACCGGCCTTAACAAGCTGAAGAATACGCTGGAATTGGCTGGAGAGTACGATATTAAAGATGACGATCTGGTATTTTTTATAAAGACAAAATACGGGTATGATTCAATGTATGATACGCGCAAGAAATACGATTTTGCCGAACACTATATGAGGCATACTCAGCGCAGCGACTGGCTACGTGATTGTTACATTGATTATACAAAAGACCAATGGTTTTTCAGGTTGGGAAAACAACAGGTGGCTTGGGGGCAGGCAGACGGTATTACTATTTTAGACCGTGTCAATCCTGTTGATCTGAGCGAATATTGGCTTCCGGATATGTCTGATTTGCGCATACCCTTATGGATGGCTAATATTAATTATTCTCCTAAACTTAATGCCAACCTACAGATTTTGTTTATCCCGGATTTCGAGGCTTCAACAGCTGCTCCTGCAGGCGCGCCTTACGCCTTTCGTTCAGTTACAGCATTTGATAATGCCAATAAGTTAGCAATGCACAGCCTGCAGGTGCAGAATAGGTTTCCCGGCAAGCAATTCGATAATTCTACTTTTGGCTTGCAGTGGCAGGATATGATTGGCGATTTGACTTACACCCTCAATTTTCTTAACGGATACTATTATAATGCCAGGACTGTCAGGATAGGCACCAGCACTTTATATAACCGTTCCTTCAAGCGCTGGAGGATGTATGGCGGGTCTATAAATAAAACGTTCACCAATCCCGGGCCAATGCAGGGTATTACCATGAGGGGCGATTTTGCTTATTATAATGACGAGCCTATTTATTATGGCAACCCATCCATTGCCTCTACAAGCGGCATTAAAAGATGGGACAATATATTCTGGTTAATCGGTTTTGACAAAACATTCTTCACAAATTGGCTGGCCAGTTTCCAGTTCTCCCAGTACATATATCAGGATTCAAAGGTAAAGGATGCAGGGATAACCGCGCTTACGCAATACCCTTTTAATTCTTATACATACGGCGCGCAGGATCAGGTAGAGAATATTTTTACCTTGAAGATATCCACTGATTTCAAGAACGAGCGTCTGAAGCCGGAAATATTATGGAGTTTTACCGATGATAATCAGGGCAGGATTTCTCCAAAGGCAACTTATGAGATAAAAGATAATATCTGGTTGACGCTCGGTATGCACTATTTTTACGGCAGCGAATATGACTCGAATGGCCAGTTTCGCGACGAGAATCAAGTCTATACCACTTTAAAAATCACATTCTAGTTTTTATGTATAGAGGGTACTGATAAACAAAAGAGGAAGATTTTAATCTTCCTCTTTTGTTATTGGGATATTTCTATTATAATCTAAGTATGGAAAACATAAGAAGATCCATAGGGAGAAAGATGGGGCTGCTTTTTTTCAGGTTTTTTACTTTTGTTGCGAGCAGCCTTTCTTTAGAGTGTAATTACTATATCGGATCTTTCTTCGGGGCGATATTTTATCTTTTTGTATTTCGCCACAGAAGGGTTGCCTTAGATAGTTTAACGTTAGCTTTCCCTGAAAAATCCTTAAAGGAGAGAAAAAGGATTGCCAGGGAGTCCATCGCACTTATGATACAGAGCGTTTTTGAAGTATTATACTTTGTAAAAAATCCACACAGGCTAGGAGATATAAAGATAGAGGGCCGTCAGTATTTAGACGAGGCATTAAAGCAGGGCAGGGGGGTTATAGGTTTTACCGCGCATTTTGGGAATTTTCCTTTAATGGATTTAAAATTAGTCAAAGAAGGTTATCCTGTCAATATAGTGCTTCGTCCGATGAGAGATGCCCATGCAGGCAGCCATGTTTATCATTTATGCGATGTGACGGGGATTAAGAAGATATTATCTTACCCCAGGGAAAAGGTAGTGAAAGAAACCATAGGCGCTTTACGCGCTAATCAGTTGGTTGTAATACAGATGGACCAGAATTTTGGCACGGGAGGGGTGTGGGTGGATTTCTTCGGCAAATTAGCGGCTACTCCGGTGGGCCCGATAGTTTTTTCCTTAAGGACAAAGGCAGTGATGTTGCCTATGTATATGGTAAGAGAAGGAATGGGCAGGCACTGCATTAAGATTTTACCTCCGCAAAATTTAGAGATAGCTGATGATATACGTGAAACAGTACTCTTAAACGCCGCAAAAATTACCAAAATAATCGAAGGCTGGATAAGGGAGCACCCTGAACAGTGGGGATGGATTCACCGCCGCTGGAAATCAAGGCCCAGCGAAAAAGTCAAGAAGGCTAAATTTAAAGTGTATAACGCCGCAGCGCAGGAATAGTTTTTTATGGGCAAGAAAGAATTACAGTCATATTCCAAGATATTAAAAGAGGTATTTAATTTTGATGCAAGTCCCGTGGCTATAAAACGCGCGCAAGCCTCCGGAGAATCTATTAATAAAGGCAAGGTGCGCATGTGCCGCGCCATACTTGACGCAGCAGAAGGGAAAACCCTGACACTCTGCAGGGAGAATAATGCCTGTTTTGGCGCAAGCTGGCATTTGGGTTTTTCTAAAATGGAAGACCCAAAAATGCTTAAAATGGTCAAGCAATTCGTCGTAGAAGGAGAGAAGTTGTTTTCTTCCTACGGGGCGCTGGATAATCTTTTATCACAGGTAGGTGATGTACCATATAACAAAGATACGTGTTTTATATTATCCCCTTTAGAAAATACAGAGGCTGAACCGGAACTTGTTGTCTTTGTCTGCAACCCCGAACAGGCATGCCGTTTGCTTACATTTGTTACTTTTATCGACGGAGTTATGCCTAAGATAAAAATAGGGGGCCCTACCTGCAGAATGGCCGTTATGTATCCGTTGCTTAGTTCGCAGATGAACATATCTTTTCAGGATTATACAGCAAGGAAAATAAGCAAAATGGATAAGGACAAGCTTTTGGTGAGCATCCCCTTCCAGTCGCTACTTACCATAATCGGCAATATCGATAAATGTTCTGCTGGTACGGCAGAGGTGGAGTATCCTAAGGAATTCAGGGAATTCCTGCAGGCAAGGATGTCTGCCAGAAAATAAAACTTCTTCTTTTGTATAGCTTAAATTTATCTTGCTAAACTATCGCCGAGGTGGTAGATTTTTTCTAGAGTTAAAGCCATTCCCATCATAATAATCTTGCCAAAACTTTAGTATGAAGATAGAAGTGCCTAAAAGCAAAGCCAGTCGTCTTGTTAACCCAGGAGAAGTTATTTTAGTATCTTCTGCGTATAAAGATAAAAGCAATATAATTACGCTTGCCTGGCATATGCCCATCAGCAAAGACCCTGCTCTTTTAGGTATCGCGGTTGCCAAAAGCCACTTTTCTTATGAACTCATAAAAGAATCCGAGGAATTTATTATAAATATTCCTGGGTTTGATATTTTGAAAGAGGTTATTTTTTGCGGCAGCACAACAGGCCGCAAAGCAGATAAATTCAAAGAGTCAAACTTAAGCGCCGCCAAAGCCGAGCGGCTCATCAAAACCCCGGTGATTAAGGAATGCCTGGGCCATATTGAATGCAGCCTCAGCGACGTAAAGGATATAGGAGACCACGGCCTATTCATCGGCGAGGTAATTTATGCCGCTGCCGAGAAAGATTTGTTCGGCGAGGCCTGGCATATTGATAAGGCAAAACTTATCTTTCATTTTGGAGGGGCTTTATTTACAACCAACGCAGAAAAAATAGATATATCCTGAGGGCCTGAATATGTTTTTGGTGCGGCAATTAGATGTCAATAAATCATTTATTCTAAAGAACGCTTTCATATTTTCCCGCCTTAGAAAATCTCAAAAGAACTTAATAGCAAGAAAAAGCCAGGTCGTTAATTATAAAAAAGGCGATTTAATTTATAGGCAGGGTGACCCCCCGGATGCCTTCTATTGCGTTATCAGCGGCAGGGTAAAGATATCCAGGACCCACGACAATAAAGAAGAAGTCCTGGAATTTTTAACATGCGGAATGTATTTCGGAATTATCTCGCTATTGACAACGCAGACTCATTCTGTGAGCGCAGAGGCGCTAAATGATTCATTGCTCCTAAAGATTAAAAAAGACGATTTTGATTTTATATTAAAAAAGATACCCGATCTAGTAATCCAGTTGAGCGCGACGCTATCCCAGCAGATAAGGAAAAAAGATTTTCGCCAGGACGCCGCCAAGAGCCATATCATCTCGATATATAGCGCAGTCAAAGGCATAGGCCGCACAATGTATTCAATAAATCTGGCTATTAGCCTAAAGAAGGAGACAAAAAAGAAAGCCATCTTTGTTCAAATAAGCCGCAGCGGCCAGGATATGCAGGATATCTTAAATATAGGCGAGCCGCTTAGCCTAAAGAATACATTGCTGCAGAAAGATTCAGTCAATAAGTTCATTATAAGAAATTCGGATTTAGGCATAGATTTTCTCAATATATCTTCTGGCACGGAAGAAAGCGCCGTGATCAATAATACAGGTTTTATTTTGAGCCTGCTCACTGAAGAATATAAATATGTAATAGTTGATTTGCCTATTGAAAAGACAGGCATGGTATTAAAAGTGTTGGCGCAATCAGACGCTATCCATTTGATAACAGATTATGGCTTAGATAATCTTAGGCTTACCCGGGAATTGATGGCGGATTTGTTTAAAAAAGTAGAATACCCGCAGGAAAAGATAAAAGTTATAGTTAATGAAAAGAAGGATTCTCGGAAAATTCCCCAGGAAGAAATAATACGTATTTTAGACCGCGGCATATCCGCTAATCTGCCGGTATTCTGGCAGGCCGCTGAAAAAATCAGCAAGGATTCCGCAAAGATAGTTTTAACAGACCCTAACTGCGAATACGCAAAAGCCATAAGAAGGATATCCAGGCAGATAGGCAATATGCTGGTCGGGCTTGCCCTGGGAAGCGGAGCTGCCTTTGGTTTAGCCCATATAGGAGTTTTAAAAGTCTTGGAAAGAGAAAATATCCCCGTGGATGTGGTCGCGGGTACCAGCATAGGCGCTTTAATAGGGGCGCTATGGGCAGGCGGCAACAGCGCCGACGAGATTGAGAAGATTATGATGGAATTTAACAAAGACAAAAGCAAGGTATTCAGGCTCTTGTTTGATTTTAACCTTTCCAAGGCATCGTTAATGGAAGGAAAGAGGCTGACAGAATTTTTGAAGAAACACCTAGGCGATAAAACATTCTATAATGTGAAGCTTCCTTTGAAAATAGTGGCTTGCGACTTATACAGGAGGGAAAAGGTTGTCTGGAGTGCCGGAGATTTAGCGGATGCGGTGAGAAGCAGCGTTGCCATACCCGGGATTTTTAAGCCGGTTAAATCACAGGACGGCCTTATTGTTGACGGCGGCATCCTTGAGCCGTTGCCAATAGACACCCTTGTAGATTCGGGCGTAAAGAAAATTATCGCCGTGAATGTCCTGCCCGGGCCGCAGGATATACAGGAAGGTTATAAAATTTATAAATCCAAGCTTGAGCGAGAAAGGTCAGATGTGCAGAACAATAATTTTATCATTAAGATTATTTATAGCATGAAACTTTTGTTTAGGAATATTTTCTTCCCGAACATTTTCGACATTATGGTAAAAAGTATCCTTTCTATGGAGTATGCCATAGCAAAAGAAAGTTGTAAGAACGCTAATATAGTTATAAATCCTATAATCCCCGGTACAGAGTGGTATGAATTTTTTAAGACGGACGCCCTGATAAAAAAAGGCGAAACCGATACGCAAGAAATCCTGCCTAAGATAAAGGCCCTGATTGAGAATTAATTCTGAATATTATGCACAATAAAAGTTTAAATTATTTAAAGGTTTGCTTAAGCCGTAAGTGTAACTTTAATTGCATTTACTGCCACTCTTGTTTCAAGGATGATTCTTTGCAGGATGGCGATATCCTTAACGCCGAGGAAACAGCCAAGCTCATAGACGGTTTTGTGCGCCTGGGCATTGAACATATGCGTATTATCGGAGGCGAGCCTCTGCTGCGGGAGGATATTTTTGATTTTATCTACATGGTCTCTTCTGCAAAAAGGATAAAACAAATATCCCTTACCACCAACGGGTTTTACCTAAAAGAAAAGGCGTTGGCGCTTAGAGGCGCGGGATTAAACAGGGTCAGTATTTATCTGAGTTCTTTGGATGAAAATAAATTTAAGAAGATAACCGGAGTGGACGGCCTGGCTAAGGTTATGGAAGGGTTGTGCGCGGCGCAAGAGGCGGAGTTAGCGCCTATAAGGATTAATGTATTTTTGGTAAAAGGGCTTAATTGTGAAGAGGTAGAGGATTTTGCCGCCCTGAGCGTTTTATATCCTATAGATGTGCGTTTTATTGAATATCTGCCCGGCCGCAAAAACCCTATAAACTTCAGGAATCTCTATGTCCCGGGTTACGTTGTAAAAAATAAAATTGAATTTTCTTTTGGGCCTCTCATACCGGACAAAACAAGCCCTTTGGAGGGGCCGGCAACTTATTACCGCATCAAAGACGCAAAGGGCAGAATTGGCTTCATAAACCTTATTACCGAATTTCTATGCGTCAATTGCAACAGCATTGTTTTACTTTACGACGGGAAATTGCTGCCGTGCCTTTATTCGTCTACTTTTGTCGATTTAAAAGAGCCGCTTCGCAATTACGAATTCAAGGTTTTGGCGGACAAAATAAAAGATTGCTTTATGGTAAAACCCCAGGTAAATAAAGATACACAGAAACAACATTTTAAAGGGTATTCGCCTTATATGGAGGAGTGGGATTAAAAATGGCGCGCATTTATAGAAGAAAGAAAATTTTATTTATTCTGTTGGCCGGCATAATTTTGACTTTTGGCGCCTGTTCTGACAACAGGCCGTCGCAGGAAAACCAGCGCGCGTCTATAAATAAAGCTTTTGTCTTGGCGAGAGATTTTGCTCCGGGGCAGCTGGAGGCGCATTACGCAAAACACAAGCATGAGTTTGGCGACATTACCCAACAGGAGTACTTAAGCATGGCGCGCCTGCTCTTGAATTCCGCCGCTGGCAGGGATATCCTTGAGAAGGCAAGACGTAACGGCGATATACTGCGCGACAGGGTTAGCACAGGAGAATTCGCGGTGATGGCAAAAGACGGCCGCATCAGGACATATTTTAAAACAGATTACAAATACTGGCTTAAGCAATGAGCGATAAATATATGTGCCCGGTGTGCGGTTTTAAGGGGTTGGATGAATTGCCTTATAACGACGATAAAGAGGCTTCTTTTGAAATCTGTGCCTGCTGCGGCTTTGAGTTTGGATTTGATAACGATGGCGCAGCGGATAAATATAATAATTTCCGCCTTAACTGGATTAAAAATGGCGCAAACTGGTTTTTGCCGGACAAGAAGCCAAAGGATTGGGATTTAAATAAACAATTAGAGAATCTTAAAGTTTAATCCTTCCGGATTCCAATAATATTTTATGAAAAAAGATTTAAAAAATTTTACGCTTGAGGAATTAGGCGGTTATTTGGCAGTTAACCGCTATCCCGGATATCACGCCCAGCAGGTATTGTCATGGGTATACCAGAAGAAGGCGGAAGATTTTTCCTGCATGAGCAATATCCCTGCCGCGTTGCGCAAGAAACTGCAGGATGATTTTTATCTATCTAAATTAAACTTAATAAAGAGGTTGGTGTCAAGAGACGGGACGAGAAAATACCTTTTTGAACTGGAAGATAAGAATACAATAGAATCAGTCTTAATCCCGCACAAAGGAAGAAATACCGTATGCCTTTCTACGCAGGTCGGCTGTAAGTATTGCTGCAGATTTTGCGCCAGCGGGGCTTTTGGGTTTGCGCGCGACTTAAGCCAGGCAGAGATATTGAACCAGATCCTTGGCATCGGCAAAGATATAAAGAATAAAATTAACAATATCGTATTTATGGGTATGGGCGAGCCTTTGGATAATTACGATGCGCTTTTAAGGGCTATTCGTATAATTAATGCCAAGTATGCTTTTTATATAGGCCAGAGAAAGATCACAATTTCTACTGCCGGGCTTGTGGAAGGTATAAAAAAGTTAGCCAGGGAAGGGCTGCAGATAGAATTGTCAATTTCCCTGCATAGCGCTGTTGACGCAAAAAGAGATACGATAATACCTTTGAATATGAAATATTCCTTGAATAAACTTTTACCCAGCGTCAGGGAATTCGCCAAGTTGACAAAAAGGAAGGTTACTTTCGAATATATCCTCTTGGGCGGGTTTAACACGGCTGTCAGGGACGCTCAGGCGCTGTTAGAATTAATTAGAGGATTGGATTGTAAAATAAACCTTATACCTTTTAATGATGTGGCTGGCGCGGGATTTCTGCCGCCGGCAAAATTAGAGGTTTTATTTTTTAGGGATTATTTGTTAAAATACAATATAGACGTTACTATAAGGCAGCCGCGCGGACAGGACATAGAGGCCGCCTGCGGGCAATTAAGGATGCGCCACTTAAATCAATAAAGAATAGACTGTCAATTTAAAATGTATATAAACTCTAAATCCGAAACTCCAAATCCTAAATAAACCTAAATGTTCCAAATCCAAAATATACAACTATGGATAACTAAAAAACAAT
>JAQTPJ010000144.1 GCA_028712915.1 Candidatus Omnitrophota bacterium | reverse complement strand
TTTTCGGCAGATGAGTGCAAGGCTTTACGGCGAACGGAGGACCTTCTCGAAAGCGTAAGTCTGTCCGGGAGTGAGCTGTAAACCGTAGCACTCGGCGAAAATTTTAGAGCGCCGCGGAGACAAAACCGCAAAAGCTGCCTCACGCGGAGAGACTCGACAGTGGCATTTAAAATACTGCTAATTGATGAAACGATTAAACTACGATATTGACGAGTTTTTTGGGAACGAGGATGAAATTTCTGACGGGTTTGCCTTGAATCCAAGGGACGAGCGCCTTATCGGCTAAAACAATTTCTTTGAGTTTGGCTTCTGAAATATCTACGGCTACTTCGATTTTCAGACGCACCTTACCATTAACCTGAACTACGATAGTCACATTATCTTCAACTAGCATTTTGGGATCAACTTGCGGCCAGCCTGCTTTTAATATGCTTTCTTTATTCCCCAGCACCTTCCAAAGCTCTTCGCAAAAATGTGGGGCAATCGGGCTAAGCATAATAATCAACTTCGCGAAAACTTCTTTATCCGCGCCGCTCTGATAAATGGCGTTAGTCAGTTCCATCAGGCTGGCAATGGCAGTGTTGAATTTAAATTCCCGAAAATCCTGGCTTACCTTCTGTATAGTTTTATGTAAAATTCGCGATAAGGACAAGTCAGCTTTACCTTTTAAGCTATCCTGAATTCGCCAGTCGCGGTTTAAAAATTTATGCGCTCCTTCTAAGCCTCTGGAATCCCACTCTAATTCTGTTTCAGGAGGCGCAGCAAACAAAATAAAGAGCCTTAAAGTATCTGCTCCGTATTTTTCAATCATTATGTCGGGGTCAACGATATTTCCTTTGGACTTCGACATAACTTCGCCGTCTTTTAAGACCATTCCCTGGGTAAGCAGGCGTTTAAACGGCTCATCAAAATCAATCATCCCTAAGTCTTTGAAAAATTTAGTAAAGAATCGCGAATATAAAAGATGCAGGATAGCGTGCTCGATTCCGCCGATATATTGATCAACCTTCATCCAATATGCGGCTTCTTTTTCATCAAACGGGCCATTCTTAAATTTAGGCGAACAGAATCTTAAGAAATACCAGGAAGAATCAAAGAAAGTTGCCATAGTATCGGTTTCCCGACGGGCTTTTCCTTTACATTGAGGGCACTTTACTCCCACAAATTTCTTAACTTTTCCTAGCGGGCTGCCGCCTTCTCCGGTAAAAGGAGCGTCTTTGGGCAGCTCCACTGGTAAATCTTTATCCGGAACAGGAACAACTCCGCATTTAGGGCAATAAATAATCGGAATAGGCGTGCCCCAATAGCGTTGCCGGGAAATTAGCCAGTCGCGCAATCTCCAATGCGTTTGAATTTTGCCAATTCCTTTTTTCTCCATCCAATCGGCGATCTTAACTTTGGCTTCCACGTTCTTCAAGCCGTTAAATTCTCCGGAATTAACCTGTATGCCATCTTCTTCATACGCCTCTTTAAGTTCTTCTGCTTTCTGTCCTTTGTTTTCCGTCTTCTGGATCACAATTCGCATCGGTAGCTTATGTTCCTTTGCGAATAAAAAGTCTCTCTGGTCATGCGTAGGCACAGCCATAATTGCGCCGGTTCCGTATTCCATTAAAACATAATCCGCGATCCAGATTGGGACCTCTTCATTATTTACCGGATTAACCGCGAAAACCCCCGTGAATACTCCCTCTTTCTTTACATCGGAAGAAGCGCGCACAACTTTACTTTCTTGAGAAACTTTCTCGATAAAGGCTAAAACTTCTTTTTCTTGCGGCTTACCTTTAATCAACTCTTTAACTAAAGGATGTTCTGGAGCTAACACGATGTAAGTTGCGCCAAAAATCGTATCTACCCGGGTAGTAAAAACCGGGATAACTTTATCCGCTTGCTTTACCCTAAAATAAATCTCTACCCCTTGGCTCTTACCGATCCAGTTTGCCTGCATACTTAATACGCGCTCAGGCCAATCATTAAGTTGTTTCAAATCTTCCAAAAGCCGCTCTTTATAATCAGTTATTTTTAAATACCATTGTTCTAAATCTTTTTGTTCAACTTTGGAGTGGCAGCGCCAGCAACCACCTTCGATCACCTCTTCATTTGCTAAAGTAGTCTGGCAACTCGGGCACCAATTTACAGTAGAGGATTTTTTATAGGCTAGGCCCTTCTCAAACATCTTTAAGAATACCCACTGGTTCCATTTATAATAAAAACTATCGCAAGTAGAAACTTCTCTTTCCCAGTCATAAGAAAAACCCATCTTCTTTAACTCGATTTCCATCTCCCGGATGCATTTATGGGTCCAGGTATCCGGTTTAGTCTTATTTTTTATCGCGGCATTTTCCGCAGGCTGGCCAAAAGCGTCAAAACCCATTGGATGCAAAACATTATAACCTTCCAAAGTTTTAAAACGGCTGGCTACATCCCCGATAGTATAATTACGCACATGGCCCATATGGATCTTTCCCGACGGATAAGGGAACATTTCCAACAGGTAGAATTTCTTTTTGGCAGGATTCACTTGGGCGTGGAAAGATTTGCTCTTTTCCCACGTATTTTGCCACTTCTTCTCTATTTTCTTAAAATCGTAAAACATTTTTTAATTTTTACCTAACTTTCTTACTAGCGCCAGATTCAAGATGTCGCTCTTCTCATTATCTTTAGGCGTCTCTAAAATCATGGGTATATTTTTTAATTTCGGATGATTGATAATTCTTTTCATCCCTTCTAAACCGATACTTCCTTTACCAATGTGATCGTGTCGGTCATGATGCGAAGCTAACGCTCCGTAAGCATCATTCAAATGAATCAGTTTTATCAATTTAATGCCGACTTGCGTATCGATCTCAGCCAACATTTTATCCAAACCTTCTTTTTTGGATAAGTCGTAGCCAGCTAAGTAAGCGTGGGCAGTATCTAAACATAGGCCCACTCGCGATTTTTCTTTAATTCCGGAAAGGATTTTCTTCTGGTGCTCAAATTTATACCCCAGCCATGAACCGCTGCCAGCAGTATTCTCCAACAATATTCCGACTTTAGAGCCTTTGGTCTCATCCAGAATTTTATTCAGAGCAATAATCAGCCTTTTTATCCCGGCTTCTTCAGAAGTTTCTTTGTGGCTGCCCATATGCGTAACAATGTAATCCGCATTTAGTTTCTCGGCATCCTGCATATCCTCGACATAAGCCCGAATCGAACCCTGATAAAGCCGCATGTT
>JAQTPJ010000143.1 GCA_028712915.1 Candidatus Omnitrophota bacterium | reverse complement strand
AACGATGATTCTATCGCTTGCGTATGCGGCCCGGCAATTACCCCCAAGGATGAACCTCTATTAAATAAAGCCAGCGGCTTGGTATTTGAATCTTTTATAGTAAGCGGCCCGGCGAGGTTTCGTTATTTGCCCTTGAAAAAGCGTTTTACAGATGATTTTCCTTCTTGTAATTTTCTTATCAGAAAAGGCGTGTTCCAGAAAATAGGCGGCTTCAAGACAAAATTCTGGCCGGGAGAGGACACAATACTTTGTATGGAGGTGGTATATAATTTGCGCAAAAAAATTATATATGACCCTTTGGCCCTGGCATACCACCACAGAAGGCAGCTTTTTACAAAGCATCTGAACCAGGTGGCCAATTACGCTAAACACAGGGGTTATTTTTTGAAACACTATCCCAAGAATTCGTTTAAATTAGGATATTTTATCCCATCTTTGATTGTATTTTCATTGTTATTTAGTTTACCCCTTGCTATGTTTATAAATTCTAACTTTTTTTATATATGGCTGGCATATTTTTCTCTGGTTTTATTATTCAGCCTTAATAAAGACTTGAGATTATTGTTCTATGTTTTCATCGGCACAGTATTGACTCACTTTACCTACGGGATAAATTTTATAAGGGGTATTTTAGCAAAGAAACTGAAAGAAGAATAAGATGAAAGTAATTATTGCTTATCCTCCGCTCGATACCGCAAAAGGAACGCCTTTGCTTTCTCAGAACAGGCAGTTCCAATATTTTAAAGACCCGACCTACATCTATCCTGTGGTCCCGGCATACGCGGCTACCTTATTGAAGAAAAACGGTTTTAATGTAATCTGGAAAGATTGCATCGCAGAGAATTCAAATAAAGAAGAGTTCTTGAGTTTTGTCCAGAAAGAAAACCCCGATGTTGTAGTAATGGAGACAAAGACGCCTGTGGTTAAGCAGCATTGGAAGATAGTAGATGAAATTAAGAGAGTAAAAGAGGATATTAAAACAGTATTATGCGGTGACCATGTTACGGCTTTGCCTTTGGAATCTATGCAAAATTCGCGCGTAGATTTTGTTTTAACCGGAGGCGATTATGATTTCCTATTGCTTAATTTATGCCGTATTTTAAAGGAGAAAGAACAATACGGTAATTTTGAGCCAGGTATCTACTATAGAGACGGTGGCCAAATAAAGAATTCCGGGCGGTTTGTGTTGAGGCATAATTTAGACGATTTACCTTTTATCGATAGAGACCTGACGCAATGGAAGCTATATGCTTTTAAAAACGGCAACTTCAAGAGAACGCCCGGCACTTATATAATGTCCGGCCGCGATTGCTGGTGGGGTAAGTGTAAATTTTGCTCCTGGCCTACGCTTTATCCTGTATTCAGGGTGAGAAGCGTCAACAATGTGCTCGATGAGATTGGTATGTTAAGCAGCAAATACGGCGTTAAGGAAATAATGGACGACACGGGAACTTTCCCGGTAGGAAAATGGCTTTCCGACTTTTGCGAGGGCATGATAGAAAGAAAACTTAATAAAAAAGTTGTTATTGATTGCAATATGAGGTTTGGCACCTTGAGCCTTAGGGAATATTCTTTGATGAAAAAGGCTGGTTTCAGATTAGTCCTCTTTGGCCTTGAATCGGCGAATCAGAAGACCTTAGACAGGATTAACAAGAATTTAAGGGTTGAGAATATAATTAATTCCTGCAAGATGGCCAGAAAGGCAGGGCTTTACCCTCATATAACCATCATGTTTGGTTATCCTTGGGAAACATACGAAGATGCGCTGAAGACCCTGAAATTAGGGAAGTGGCTTTTGAGGAAAGGCATCGCTTATACAGTGCAGGCAACTATAGTCATACCTTATCCGGGCAGCAAATTGTTTGATGAATGCAAAGAGCGGGGAGAGTTAATGAATGAGGATTGGGATAGTTATGATATGAAAAAACCTATCATGAGGACAATGTTTGGCGAGAATAAAATGCCTAAGCTGGTCCAGGGGATTTATAATGTTGCCTATAATCCGGAATTTATTTTAAGAAGGATAGCGTCAATTCGCGATATTTCCGATGTTTTATATTTTGTAAAAGGCTTCAAAAAGGCCTCATCCCATATACTAGATTTTAGTTCATTATTTTTAAAGAAGTAGAGGGATATATTGGGCATTAATAATTGTATACTTTGCAATAGCAATAATAATACGGAGATTTATATTCAGCATAGAGATTTTGAGATTGTTTATTGTAAGACATGTAACCTTTACTATCAACAAACAGTTAAGCATGTAGATTTGGAGGAAATGTATAATAATATCTATCAAGCCAAACCACCCGATACTAAGAATAAACGCTATTGGAAAAACAGGATAAAAGCCATATATGAAGATATCTGCCCGCACCATAAACAACCAGGAACGTTACTTGATGTTGGTTGTTCTTATGGGTTATTAATGGAGTATTTTATTTCTAGGGGTTGGCGTGCTGCGGGAATTGATATTTGTGAAAATGCTATATTGCATGCAAGAGAAAAAGGCTTGAATTGCCACATTGCTACAGCAGAGAGCTTTAGGCCTGATGGTAAATTCGATGTAATTGTAATGGATAATACTTTAGAGCATTTTAAAAATCCGCTTAAATCATTATTCTCGCTTAAAGACTTATTGGCTCAAGATGGAATTATTTATATCCGAGTGCCTAATGTTGAAAGTGTGATACTTTTTTCTGGATTTAGAAACTTCTTGGGGAACATGAAGCCTTTTGAGCATTTATTTTATTTTAGCAAAAGCGCATTAGCGTTATTGCTTCATGCTGCTAATTTAAATGCAAGTATCAAATTAGACGGCAATGTTAGTTTGGGGAATATTTTAAATTGCTATCTTAGGTCTAAATTGGTCCTGAAAGATTATTGGCAGGATTTAAATTATGGAATTTCAGCCAATAAAAAGAAGCTATATTTTTTATTAAAACATATATATGGCGAGATTATATCTGTTTTAGGAAGTATGCCGGTTGGCGTTAGAAATAAGGAACTAGTGGCAATAGCTAAAAAACAAATTTAAAATAAGAGAGGCAAAATGAACCAATATGCTGCGATTTTAGCAGGTGGAAGAGGGGTTAGGTTTTGGCCTTTGAGTAGGCAGGAGGAGCCGAAACAGCTGTTGAAGATTTTTGGCAATTATTCTTTGCTGCAGCATACTTATTTAAGGATATCCAAGGTTGTTGCGCCTTCCAACGTATACGTAGTGACTAATAA
>JAQTPJ010000011.1 GCA_028712915.1 Candidatus Omnitrophota bacterium | reverse complement strand
ATCCTCGCCTTATCAGCTTCTAAATACCCATTAAAACCAGCAATAATTTTCGGCCAGAAAAAGATTAATTTCGGTGAATTAAATTTATTTACCGATAGGTTAGCCCATGGCCTGAAGGAGTTAGGTGTTGCTAAGTCTGATAGGGTCGCTTTGCTCCTGGACAATTCTCCGCATTTCATTATTTCTTATTTCGCCATAGTTAAATTGGGCGCGGTAGTGGTTCCTGTAAACCACATGTTTAAATATGAGGAAGCTAGCCATATAATTTCGGATTCAAAGGCATTGGTTTTGATCACGTCTTCGCCTTATCTGGAGATGGCTTATAAAATAAAAGAAAACTTTATAAACTTAAAACATATACTTACGACTTCAAAAGAAGAAAGAAATATCCCCAGCATATACGAGTGGATATATGACCCTTCCAGGATTTTTAGCGGCGAAGAAATAAAAAAAGATGATACCGCTGTAATTCTTTATACTTCTGGCACGACCGGCCGACCCAAAGGCGCCATGCTTTCCCACGGCAATTTGATTTCCAATATATTGGCATCTAAAGAGGTAATAAGGGCTACAAAAAAAGACAGCGTAATCTGTATTCTGCCGTTATTTCATTCTTTTGCGGCTACGGTTTGTATGCTGCTGCCGTTTTATGCCGGGGCATCAGTTGTATTAATGAAATCAGCTCGTCCTTTTAAAAGGACAATCAGGGCTATGCTTAAAAATAAGGTCAGGGTTTTTGTGGGGATTCCTTCTTTATATAATATTTTAAATGAGGTGAAGCTGCCTCGCATTATAGATTCTTTTCTTATGCGTTTTCTTCTGCCAATTAGGTTGTGTATTTCCGGAGCGGCTGCTTTGCCGGTGCCTACATGGAAGAAATTTCAGAAAAGATTTAGGGTCCCTCTTTTAGAAGGATACGGCCTCACAGAGGCTTCACCGGTAGTATCTTTAAATCCTTGCAAAGGTATAAATAGGGGAGGTTCAGTGGGCTTGCCTCTTAGGGGAGTGGATGTAGCGATAGCCGGTAAAAATGGAGAGGTGTTAGGCGTCGGCGAAGTAGGCGAGATTTTAGTCAGAGGGCCTAATGTTATGAAAGGCTATTTGAATGATGTTAATTCTACAAACGAAGCTATAAAAGACGGATGGTTATATACCGGCGATTTAGGTAAAAAGGACAGCGACGGATATATCTATATCGTGGGCAGGAAGAAAGATATGGTAAACGTAAGGGGTTTGAATGTTTATCCGCGAGAGATTGAAGACCTGCTTTGCCAGCATCCGGGCGTAAGAGAGGCTGCGGTGATAGGCGTTTATGATTACCATAAAGGAGAAACGCCTAAGGGTTTCGTGGTTTTGAAAGAAGGTAGTTCTCTTACGGAAAGAGAGTTGATTTTATATTTAAGAAAATATTTGGCAAATTATAAAGTGCCCCGTTCTATTGAGTTTAAGCAAAGCCTGCCTAAGAACACAACCGGCAAGATTCTAAAACGCGTTTTAATCGAGGAAGAGCATAGTAAAATGGAGTCCCCTCGGGCTAAAGCCTGAGGTTCCTTGTCGTTGCCCTTCGCGGGCGGAATACTCAAGCGGCCACAACCTATCCGCGCCCTAAAGGGCGCGGATTTTAGGTCGCGGAGTATCAAATAATCAGCCCGTCTTTACATTTCTTTGCCTTTCCAAGTTATCCCCCATAGCCCTTTGGTTATTTCCGCCTTAATGTTAATCCAATTATTTTATTGAGTTAAAGAATATTTTAGTTGCAATAGACAACCATATGTATTAAATTATTATTAATATTTAGGCTATAGGTATTGTGAGGCGTTGATTTATATGAAAATACTGTTGGCAGAAAAAGAAGAAGCTTTATTGGAAATACTCCATATGCTGCTTAAGTCTTTCAGGTATGAAGTGGCTATTGCAAGAAGCGCAGAGGAGACATTGTCCGCGATAAAAGAGGTTTCCCCTGATTTGATACTCATCGATAAAAATCTTTCACATAAAGATGGGTTAGATGTGTCTAAGGTTATAAAAGAGGATTTCTTGACAGCCTATATTCCGGTAATCGTCTTAATTGACCGAAAGCAAATAAGGAAAGATTTATTGGAAATAGAGCAGGGTATAGATGATTATATTGTAAAGCCGCCTGACCCCATAGATTTGCAGGTGCGCATCGAGATGGCCGTGCGCAGGGCAACGCATCAATTTTTTGCCAACGCGCTTACAAGGCTGCCGGGCAACAGGGCGATAGAGATAGTCCTGAAAAAGATTTTTCAGGCAAACCAGGAATTTTCTTTTGGCTACGTAGATATAGATAGATTTAAGTATTTTAATGATTACTATGGCTATCTAAAGGGGGATGTGGTAATAATTCAGACTTCGCAGATAATCTCGCGCACGATTAAAACATACGGCAATCCCGCTGATTTCGTAGGCCATGTCGGCGGGGATGACTTTGTGTTTATTACAACCCCGGACAAGGAAGAAGCCATAGCCGGAGAGATTATACGCGAGTTTGACAGGCTAATACCTTATCATTATTCCAAAGACGACCGCCAGAAGGGTTTTATAGAAGTGCGCGATAGGCAAAATAAATTATCTAAAGTCCCGCTTATGAGCATTTCTATCGCCTTGATAGACAATAGCAGCACCAAAGTTAACAGCCTTGTGGAATTAAGCGAAATAGCCTCGGAGATAAAGAACCACCTAAAGAGTATTTGTGGAAGCAAGTTCTTGAAAGACCGCCGCGTTGAGAACAGAGGGGAAAAGACAAGGCTGAAAGAGCCGGATAAAATCATACCCAAGGGTAAGCCCCGGAAAAAATCAGATGCCAAGATTCCTCTCGGCCAACTGCTGCTTGAGTCAAATCTCATCAAGAAGGAATCCCTGGAGGAGGCTTTGGTTAAACATTGGCGCACCGGCCAGAATTTAGGCCAGACACTTATAAAGATGGGTTTGGTTAAAGAGGAAGATGTTATGAATATGTTGAAATTGCAGGGAGTGGTTGGCAATGTTTAAATTTATTCTCTTAGGAATAGTCCAGGGGGTCACCGAGTTTTTACCCGTAAGCAGTTCCGGGCATTTGGTTATATTGCAGAATATCCTGGGGATAAGCAAAGATGTTGTTTTCCTCGACGTGGTTTTGCATTTAGGCACAGTTTGCGCATTGCTGGTATTCTTTGGCAGAGACATTTTGATTTTATTGTCCAAGTTCATAACTGCCATATATGATATTTTATTCCGCGGGAAATTATTTTATATCTGGCGCTATGACGATAAAATTAGGCTGTGCGTTTATATAATAGTGGTTGGCGCTATTACCGGATTTATCGCCGTATGGGGCAAGGATTTTTTCGAGAGCCAGTTTGAATCCGTAAATACTGTTTTAGTTTCAATGTTTATAATGAGCTATATCCTTTTTTCTACCAAAGGGCTTGATTCCGGGCAGCGTTATTTAAGGCACCTTACAATAAGGGACGCCATATTCTTAGGTTTAATCCAGGCGGTAGCAATCATTCCCGGAATTTCCCGCTCGGGAATTACCATTTCGCTTCTTTTGTTTTTTAATATGGATAAAGAGAGCGCTTTTAGGTTTTCTTTCCTTGCCGCTATCCCGGTAATTATAGGCGCGTTCATTTTGAAATTACAAGATACGCAGGGAGTTGCACAGAATTTCCCGTTTTTATATTTAAGCAGCGGTTTTATATTTTCTTTCTTAAGCGGTTTGGCGGCGCTTTACCTTTTGAGTTTTATCTTAAGAAGGAAAAGAGGATTTTATAAATTTTCTTATTATTGTTTTCTGTTGGGTGTAATTATCTTAGTGCTTAAGATGAGTGGTGTTTTATAATTTAAGGAGGAATGGAATGTTAGAGGATAAAATATTTGAAGATTTTAAGGATGCCATGAAGAAAAAAGATGCGCTTAGAGTTTCTACTTTGAGCTTCCTGCGCTCTCAGCTTAAAAACGTAGCTATCGATAAAAAGAAAGACAAACTCGAAGATAGCGATGTTATAACCGTTATCAAGAAGCAGATAAAACAAAGGCTTGACTCTATCGATAATTTCAAGGCCGGCAATAGGCTGGATTTAGCAGATAAAGAACAGGGCGAATTAAATATCTTGAAGGCATACCTGCCGGAGGAATTATCCAAAGAGGAATTAGAGAAAATTATCAATGAAGCGATAAGCAGCGTGTCTGCCGCCGGCATGAAAGATATGGGCAAGGTAATGAAGGAAGTGTCTTCGAAGACGGCAGGAAGAGCCGACAATAAACTTGTCAGCGATTTAGTAAGGGCAAAGTTGGCGAAAAGTGAAAATAGTAGCCCAGAGAGTAAATAGCGCATCCGTTAAGATAAAGGGCGAGACGATAGCCGGGATACAAAAAGGCTTAGTTCTTTTGACAGGCATATCCCATAGCGATACAGATAAAGATATAGATATAGCGGCAGATAAAATCTGTAATCTGCGTATTTTTGAGGATGATAAAGGCAAGATAAATTTATCTGTTAGGGATGTTAATGGCGAATTGCTGGTTGTTTCTCAATTTACGCTTTTAGCGGATTTAGACAAAGGCAGAAGGCCTTCTTTTACACGGGCAGCTTCACCGGATAAGGCAGAAAGCATATATAACCAATTTATAGCCAGTTTAAGAAACAAAGGGGTAAAGGTAGAATGTGGCAAATTCAGAGAGTATATGCAATTAGAATTAGTTAATGACGGGCCGGCTACATTTATTTTCGAAACTGATAGGGATTAAGATTTATCTTAGGGGTATATTTTCTCGTCGGATTAGCAAAAAGATAAAAATGTTGTTTTGCTCTCTTAAATAATATATTACTTTTTCCAAGAATTAAATAAATTCTATTGACATTCACCCAGAATTTATTACAATAAAATTATTAGAAAGGAAAACAAAGGGGGAATGGGAAACCAAAAAGAAGGTTTTTCGAATATAAAAGACGGTGCCTGCTATTCAGGCGCTTACCTTTCTCTTGAGCCGCAGAGTTCTAGAGGCTTTGATGTTCTCAAGATGGCTAAAGATACCCCTGTCGCCGCAACAAAGGCTACAAAGGCATATCTTCTAAGAGCAAAACTCCATCCCTATAAGGCAATTCAGATTTTTAAGCAGTTTTTCTTACCCAAGAATGTTCCAATAGACGCAATAATAGGAATACCGGCTATTATACCTAAGATAAAGGGTGAAACACATCCATTTTATTAACAAGACAGCAATACAAAGACTATAGATAATTAAGGAGAGGGAATAAGAGATGATAAGAGAAGAGAAATACGGAATGGAAGTCATATTGGATCTTTATGGTTGCGACCCAAAGGTTATTAGATCAAGGAGCGCGCTCAAAAGTTTCGTTACTAAAATGTGCAAGTTATTAAAAATGAAGAAATTCGGCAATACTCTTACCCCCCACTTTGGGCATGACTGCGCTAAGACGTCAGGGTATTCGCTTCTACAGTTTATCGAGACGAGCTCTATAACAGGCCATTTTTCCGAATCAAAGAACAGCGCCTATATAAATGTTTTTTCCTGCCTGATGTTCGATGCTAAAAAGGCGATTAGTTTCACAAAAAAGTTTTTTAAGGCAAAAAGGGTTAAGGCTAGAACGCTCGTCCGTAAATAACCGCCGGCATCTTAATCTTAAATATTCAGACGAAAATGGCAAAAGGATTGATTATTTTAGTCATATCTGCTTGTATGCTTTCCGGCTGCATATGTGTTTCTGGGTCTCAACGTAAAGATAGGCCGGAAGACAAGATGGTCCAATTGGAGCAGTTAAACTCGGATAAGGCAACAAAAATAATACAGTTGCAGAATTTGCTGGCTGATAAAGAACGCCAGATTGACGAAAAAGATTTAAAGATTGAAGAGATGCGCAAGAAGTTAGAGATGTTCGGAGTCTTCGAGAAATAGGGGAATATGAAAGATACGTTTCATTTAAACATTTCCACATGCGATAACCTGGGGATAGGCCTTTTTAAATATGCCTTGTCTCCCGAGGAGAAGTTTATCGCCTCTAATTCTACATTGGTTAAGATGTTGGGTTGTTCTTCAAAGAAGGAATTTGACGAAATAAAGATGGGCGATTTATTTTCTGATTCTAAAGACAGGGATAAATTTTTTAATACTTTGGATAAGGATAATAGGGTTGAGTTTTTTGAATTTATTTTAAAGGACAGAAAGGGCAAAAATATCTGGGTTGCTGTTACCGCTTCGCGCGTCTCCTGCGGAAGCAAGAAGAAACCCGCAGAGTATCTGGAAGGAATTATGGAGGATATTTCTTCGCATAAGCACACAGAAGAGAAATTATCGCTAGAGAGGGATTTTCTGCAGGGGCTTTTGGATAATATTCCGGATGCGATTTATTTTAAGGACAAGCAAAACCGCATCATAAAGGTAAACAAATATTATGTGCAGGGTTCAAAGCGCAGATATGAAGATATTATCGGTAAGACGGACTTTGATTTTTTCCCTCCGGAACAGGCGAAGAGGATGTTTGAAGACGATAATCTTGTATTAAATTCCGGCAATCCTATCGTCGGAAAGATAGAGCGTAACGTGCTCCCGGATGGCTCATGGAGCCAGGTTATTACCACAAAAATTCCCATGTATGATAAATCCGGTAAGATAATCGGCACAATGGGCATTACCAGAGATATGACTGCTTACGCTCAGCTTGAGAAAGAACGGCTGAATATGTTGATAAATGCCCTTATGGTTTTAGGAAAGGCCCTGGAGATGCGTGACCCTTATACTTCCAACCATAATCAGAATGTGGCCATTATCTCCGAGAAGATAGCCCGCGCATTGGGCTGGGATGAGAACCGTATCCTGGGGATAAGGTTGGCAGGCCAATTGCATGATTTAGGAAAAATCAGCATACCGTTAGATATTCTCAATAAACCCGGAAAATTAAGCAGCATAGAATATAGCCTTATACAGGAGCATGTAAAGAAGTGCTATGACCTTTTCAAAGATATAGAATTCCCTTTTTCTCTGGCTGAAATGATATACCAGCACCATGAGCGCCTGGATGGCTCGGGCTACCCCAGAGAATTAAAAGAAGACAAAATTATTTTGGAAGCCCGCATTCTGGCTATAAGCGATGTGCTAGAATCGATGTCTTCCTACAGGCCTTATCGGGAAGCCTTAGGGATAGAGAAGGCAATGGCAGAATTAAGAAGCGGCAGCGGCTTGAAATATGACCCTCAGATAGTAGATATAGTTTTTGATATAGTCAATGATAATGCAGGAAAGCCGTTCTGGCTTAATTAGCCTTTTCAGGATCCATCCGTAGAAATTCATTTTACCTTCCGCGTTTTAAAATCAGCATCTTACAAATTGTAGACATAATTAGAATAAGTTGACACTATAGCTATGCTTATATATAATATATGGTTATGGAATTAAATGATATCATAAAACAGAGAAAAGATAAGTTGAAGTTATTCAAAGACAAGGGGATAGAGACTTATCCTCATAAGTTCTCGCGCACCCATTTAATCTCTGAGATTTTGAATAATTTTCAAGAGAATCAACAGATTACCATAGCCGGCAGGCTCATAGCCAAGAGGGCCCACGGCAAGGCCTGCTTTTGTGATTTAAAAGACCAGTCAGCCAAGATACAGCTCTATATTAAAAAAGATATCGTAGGCGAGGATAATTTCTTGTTGTTTCAGGAACTTGATATAGGGGATTTTCTGGGTATTAATGGGGCTATGTTTAAGACCCACACAGGAGAGTTAACTGTGAAAGTAGAGAGTTTTGTTTTGCTCTCCAAGTCGCTGAGGCCATTGCCCGAGAAGTGGCATGGGCTTAAAGACATCCAGATAAGATACAGGCAAAGATACATTGATTTGATTTCCAACGAAGAGGTGCAAAAGGTCTTTTTGATGCGTTCCAAGATAGTTTCCTGGATAAGAAATTTCCTGGATAAAAAAGGTTTCATAGAGGTGGAAACTCCTATGATGCATTATATACCAGGAGGGGCGGCGGGCAAGCCTTTCAAAACATACCATAATGAACTTGATATGGATTTATATTTAAGGATAGCTCCGGAGTTGTATCTTAAGCGTTTGCTCGTGGGCGGTTTCGAAAAAGTTTATGAGATAAACCGCAGTTTCAGGAACGAAGGGATTTCTACGCGGCATAATCCTGAGTTTACGATGCTTGAGTTGTATTCTGCTTATGATAATTATGAGGATATGATGAGTTTATGCCAGGAGATGATCGCAAGCTGCGCCAAAGAGATTTTAGGCAAGACTACCTTGACGTTTGCTGGCAAAGAGATAAATCTTTCGGGTAAATGGCAGACGCGTTCTTTTGCCGAAGCAGTAAATGAGAAGTTCGGCATAGACGCCGGAGACGACGTAAAGACGATGTTGAAGAAACTGAAGGCAAAAGGCAGGGAAATTAAAGAGGAGAAATTATCTCGTATGCAGATTGTGCGTATAATCGAGGAATTTCTGCAGGAAGATCAAAGCGCCCTCCCGGTATTTTTTACGGATTATTTCAGCATCCTGTGCCCATTAGCCAAGAATAAAAAAGACAATCCTTTGCTGTCGGAGAGATTTGAGCTTTTTATGGGCGGCATGGAAGTGGCAAACGCCTATTCGGAGTTAAATGACCCCATTGAACAGCGCAGCAGGTTTATGGAAGAGATAAGGGATGAAAAAGATAAAAAGGAATTAGATGAAGATTATGTCGCTGCTTTGGAATACGGTATGCCGCCGGCAGGCGGTTTGGGAATAGGCATAGACAGGTTAGTTATGATATTCCTGGATCAGCCGTCTATTAGGGATGTGGTGCTTTTTCCTCTATTACGCATTGAAAAAGACAAAAAGGAAAAGGAAGAGAAGGAATAATATATACAGAGTATGAGATTTGAATTCTGGATAAGCTGGAGATATTTTATAACAAAGCAGAGGGAAAGGTTTATTTCCGCGATAAGCATAATCTCTATTTTAGGTATTGCCATAGGCGTCATGGCTTTAATCGGGACATTAGGGGTGATGACGGGATTCGGAAATCAATTAAGGGAAAAGATAATCGGCGCCAACGCGCATATAACGATTAAAGGTTATGATGCTATTTCAGATTACCAAGCGATGGAGGCAGAGCTTTTAAAGTTAAAACATGTGGAAGCAGCCACTGAAAATATTCAGGGCCAGGCATTTTTTTATTATGATAACAAAACCTCCTCTTTGGTGGTAAGGGGCATAAACCCTTCTAAGGAGGAGAAAGTCACTCAGATAAAACAGTATGTCAATAGAGGCAAATTTTCTATCGCGGAAGGCGAGATAATAATCGGCAAGGAACTGGCGGCTTATTTAAGGCTGGACATCGGCAGTTCGATTGATTTAGGCTCTCCTGTTACCAGGGGTATGAAGGTGTTTAAGGTAGCGGGTATTTTCAACTCAGGATATTATGAATACGATTCAAATTTAGTGTTGATATCCATAAAGGATGCGCAGGAATTATTTGGGCTTGCCGACAGCGTTACAGAAATCGGCTTAAAAACTGATAAACCGCATCTGGTTTCACTATTGAAGCAAGACATAATTTCTTTTGTCGGGCCGGATTACCGGGTTAAGACGTGGATGGATATAAATAAGAGTTTGCTCTCTGCATTGAAGTTGGAAAAATTTGTAATGTTTCTTGTCGTGGCGTTGATTGTATTGGTGGCTTCTTTTAATATAGCTTCTACTTTGATAGTCAGCGTAACGAAGAAGATAAAGGATATTGGTATTTTGAGGTCCATAGGCGTTACAGGCGCAAGCATCGCCAAGATATTTGCCTTAGGCGGATTATTCTTAGGGTTAATAGGCATAGCCCTGGGGATTATCGGCGGGTTATTTGTCTGTTATGTCATCAGCAATATCCACCACTTTTTAGAGATACCGCAGGATATTTATTATTTCGATAGGGTCCCTGTAGCTTTTAATCTGCAGGATTTAATATGGATATCCTTGAGCGCGATAATCATATGTTTTTTATCCACGATTTATCCGGCATGGCGGGCTTCTAAGCTGCGCGCCATAGATGCCTTAAGGTATGAATAATTTACGATGCTAAACGCAGCAAATTTGTTTAAGGAATACAAAGTAGGTTTAAACAAGTTAAATGTTTTAAAGGGTATTAATTTAACTGTTCAAAAAGGAGAAATACTGGGCATAGTGGGGCCGTCAGGAGCAGGCAAATCAACGCTTTTGCATATTTTAGGCGGGCTGGATGAGCCTACGGCAGGCAAGATTACTTTAGAAGGCAAAGATATATCGATGTTAAGAGATAAAGAGCGCGCCCGGTTAAGGAATAGTCATTTTGGATTTGTATTTCAGTTTTATCATTTACTGCCGGAATTCAGCGCCATAGAAAACGTAGTATTGCCGGCGATTATCAGGAATTCAGAGCCTAAGATAAAGATAAGAGATAGGGCATTAGATTTGTTGAATAGGTGCGGTTTATCGGAGAGGCTGCAGCATCGGCCGTCGGAGCTTTCCGGAGGAGAGCAACAGAGGGTCGCTGTGGCAAGGGCGTTGATAAATATGCCCAAAATACTTTTTTGCGACGAACCTACCGGCAACTTGGATACGGCTACCGGTTCACAGATTAAGAATCTGCTCTGGAGGCTTAACAAAGATTTCAATATGACGCTTGTAGTTGTAACCCATGATAATGAATTAGTCAATGACGCCACAAGGGTGGTGCGTTTGAAAGACGGAGTAATCCTAAATTAGGAGGCATTATGAAAATTTATCTTAACGGAAAATTAGTCGAGAAACAGGATGCGAAGATTTCAGTGTTTGATCACGGCCTTCTCTACGGAGATGGTGTGTTTGAGGGCATCCGTTCATACAATTGTTTGGTTTTTAAATTAAAGGAGCATATTGACAGGCTTTACAGTTCCGCGCAGGCAATTGTGCTTAAGATTCCCATGTCTAAGGATGGGATGATTAAGGCTATTGTTACGACGCTGAAAGCCAATAAGCTGCGCGACGCCTATATCAGAGTGGTTGTGACAAGGGGCGAGGGGGATTTAGGGCTCGACCCGAGGAAGTGCAAGAATCCCACAGTGTTTATTATTACGGATAAGATTGTCCTCTATCCTGAAGAACTATATAGGAATGGGCTTTCTATCGTGACAGTGCCTACGCAGCGTAATTTACCGGAGGCGCTGAGTCCGCAGATAAAGTCCTTGAACTACCTGAATAATATTTTGGCCAAGATAGAAGCGATTAACTTTAACGCTGAAGAAGCCTTGATGTTGAATCAGAATGGCTTGGTCGCTGAATGCACTGGCGATAACGTGTTTATGGTAAAAGGAGACTGCCTTATAACTCCGCCTACTTCAATCGGCGCATTGGCAGGTATTACCAGGCAGACAGCTTTGGATTTATCTTCAAAGTTAAAACTAAAAGCGCAGGAGAAGTTAATTACAAGGTATGACTTGTTTAACGCCGATGAGGTGTTTTTAACAGGCACGGCCGCAGAGATTATTCCTGTTGTGAGTATTGACAGGAGAGTAATCGGCAACGGCAAGCCTGGCAAGGCCACTTTGAATCTGATAAAAGAATTTCATAAGGTCACAAAGACAGAAGGGGTACGTTATGCTTTGTGATGTCTGCGGAAAAAATCAGGCAACAGTGCACCTTACGGAAATAGTAGATGAGCAGATGACTGAGCTGCATTTATGCGAAGGCTGCGCCAAGCAGAAGAGCATGCAGATGGAGCAGCAGTTTGGTCTTTCGGATTTATTGGCTGGTTTGGCTGATTTCGGAAAACATACCGGAGAGATAGAGCCGCTAAAGCTCAAATGCCCAAACTGTAATTTGACTTACGAAGATTTTAAGAAGATAGGCAGGCTCGGATGCAGCAGCTGTTATTCTACTTTTATAAGATATTTACTGCCTTTGCTTAAACGTATACACGGCACAACTGTGCATACAGGCAAGGTGCCTAAGGGCGCGGCTGTGGGTGTATCGGCAGCGGATTCTTCTTTTAGGAAGACAGCAGAGACAACATCTAGCCCAAAGAATGATATGCTGGAGTTAAAGACTAAATTGCAGGAAGCCGTTAGATTGGAAAATTTTGAAGAGGCGGCAAAGTTAAGGGATAAATTAAAAGAACTAGAGAATAAACCATCAGGTGTCAGTAAAAATAAGGCACCTGCCCGCGAGAGCAGCAGAAGGAAAAAAGAGCAGGGTTGAGAATTAACAGGCTATTTTCTAGGCACGACAGGAGTTTAACTGCAGATGAAATTAGATGATTTGATTAATCAGGTAAGCGAGTGGTTAAGGGGCACAGGCTCTGACTCGGATATAGTAATATCCAGCAGGATACGCCTGGCGCGCAATTTTACGGGCATTCCTTTTCCGCACTGGGCCAATAAAGAGCAGGAGAATAAAGTAATTGAACAGGTCAAGGCCGGGATTTCGCAGTCTGCCCATTTGAAAAATTCCTTATTTTTTATGTTGTCGGATTTGGATAATATAGATAAGCAGTTTCTCGTAGAGCGGCACCTTATGTCACATGAACACGCTACGCACCCTGACACTAAGGCGATTTGCCTTACGTCCAACGAAGTAATTTCGATTATGATAAATGAAGAGGATCATTTAAGGATACAGGTTATGAAGTCGGGGTTTGACTTGGATGACGCCTGGCAGATAATAAATAAGTTAGACGATGATTTGAGCAATAATTTTCCTTTCGCCTTTTCAAAAGAATTGGGTTATTTAACAGCCTGCCCCACAAATACCGGCACGGCAATGCGCGTCTCTATTATGCTGCACCTTCCTGTGCTGGTGATGACGCGCCAAATCGACCGCGTCTTAGACGCCATAGCTAAACTAAGTTTCACTACGAGGGGGCTATATGGCGAAGGCACGCAGGCCAGCGGCAATTTCTTTCAAATTTCCAATCAGGTATCGCTGGGCCAGAAGGAAGAGGAAATTTTAGATAAGCTTAAAGGCGTGATAAGGCAGATTATCGACCAGGAAAAAACAGCCAGGCAGGCCCTTTTATCCAAACATAAGCATATGCTTGAGGATAAAATCTGGCGTTCCTACGGCACATTAATAAACGCGCATATTATTACCAGCCAGGAGACAGTCGAGTTGCTGTCGATGTTAAGGCTGGGCCAGGATTTAGGGATAATCAAAGGGTTGGAGAGGTATTTAATCAATGAATTGTTTATATTGACGCAGCCGGCGCACCTGCAGCAGATAGAAAAGAAAAAACTAAATCCGCAGGAAAGGGATATCAAGCGCGCGGAATTAATAAGAGAAAAATTAAGTATTAAGAAGATAAACAAAGACAATACAAATTAATATAGCTTAAGGGGGAATAGAGATGTTTAATCGTTTTACAGAAAGAGCAAGAAAAGTAATTGTTTTAGCTAAAGAAGAAGCGCGCCGTTTTAATCAT
>JAQTPJ010000142.1 GCA_028712915.1 Candidatus Omnitrophota bacterium | reverse complement strand
AAAGGTAACACTATTAAAGCATTAACAAGGATAAATGATATTAGAAATGATATTGCTCATTTTCCTCATAGATTTTATAAAAGAGGGAAAAATCATTTAATGTACAATGGTAGAAATATATTCAAAGATGTTAAAGCGCTTGAAGATTTTCGTAACGATTTTGATTCAGTATTAGACGAAGTTGTTAATCTAATTAATAATGACGAAAATCCTTAGCAGTTCTCAGATAGTTCCATTCCTCAAATAAAATTCCCGTGGAAAATTTCAAACTCGTTTCGAAATTCAAACCCTGCGGAGATCAGCCGCAGGCGATAAGAGAAATCAGCGGTGGGGTTTTGGCGAAAAAGCCGCACCAGACGCTTCTGGGCGTCACGGGCTCGGGCAAGACTTTCACAATGGCAAATGTAATTGCCAAAGCCAACAAGCCCACGCTGGTCATCTCCCACAATAAAACCCTGGCAGCGCAGTTATACTCGGAATTCAGGCAATTCTTTCCGCACAACGCCGTGGAGTATTTCGTAAGTTACTACGACTACTATCAGCCCGAGGCGTATATTCCCCAGACAGATACTTATATAGAAAAGGACGCGTCCATAAATGACCGTCTGGACAGGTTGAGATTATCCGCCACGAGTTCTTTGATGTCGCGTAGCGACGTGATTATCGTGGCGTCGGTGTCCTGCATTTATAATTTAGGCTCGCCTGATGAATATAGAGGCATGCTTTTATTCCTGGAAAAAGGCGCTGAATATAACCGCGACGAACTGCTGCGGCATTTGATTGAGATGCTCTATGAGCGAAACGACTATGATTTCAGCCGCGGGAAGTTTCGCGTGCGCGGGGAAGTCATAGATATTTTTCCCGCCTATTCGGAGAAAGCCATACGCGTAACATTTAATCTGGACAAAATAAAATCAATTGAAGAGTTTAATCCTGTATCGGGTAAAAAAATCGCGGCATTGAGTAAAACCGGCATTTATCCGGCAAAACATTATATTGTTTCGCAGGATAAATTAGAGGACGCGGTTGAGGCGATTCTTAGCGAAATGAAGGAGCGCGTGGAATATTTGTCAAAGAACGGAAAGTTATTAGAGGCGCAGCGGCTGGAGTCGCGCACAAAATACGATATGGAGATGCTGCGTGAAGTCGGCTACTGCCACGGCATTGAGAATTATTCGCGCCACTTATCGGCAAGGCCCGAAGGCTCGCGGCCGTATTGTTTAATAGATTATTTTCCCGATGATTTTCTGGTGATTATTGACGAGAGCCACGTGACAGTCCCTCAAATCAGGGGGATGTATGAGGGCGACAGGGCGCGCAAACAAACTCTGGTTGAATTCGGATTCAGGCTGCCTTCCTGCCTGGATAACCGCCCGTTGAAATTCGACGAGTTTAATTCTTTAATCAAGCAATGTATTTATGTGTCAGCAACGCCTTCGGATTATGAGATAAAGAAAAGCAAAGGCATAAGCGCGCAGCAGTTGGTCAGGCCCACCGGAATTATTGACCCGCAGATTGAGGTAAAGCCGACTAAGGGCCAGGTTGATGATTTAATCAGGGAGATAAAACAAAGGGCGAAGAGAAACGAGCGCGTTTTGGTGACGACTTTAACCAAACGTATGTCCGAGGATCTGTGCAACTACCTGCAGGATGAGGGCCTTCGCGTGCAGTACCTGCATTCGGAGATACAAACAATAGAGCGCGTGGAGATTTTGAGGAAGTTGAGGCTCAAGGAATTTGACTGTCTGGTAGGCGTAAACCTGCTTCGCGAAGGCCTGGACCTGCCGGAGGTTTCCCTTGTGGCTATTTTTGACGCTGACAAGGAAGGATTCCTGCGTTCGCAGGTTTCCTTAATCCAGCTTGCCGGCAGGGCTGCCAGGAATATAAACGGCAAAGTAATTATGTATGCCGACCAGTCCACCGGCTCCATGAAAGAGGCGATTAAAGAGAGCGACAGGCGCAGAAAGGCCCAGCTTGAGTTTAACATAAAACATAAAATCACCCCTTCGACGATTAAGAAGAAAATTCAGGAAAGCATAAAGGATGAGGAAGAGGCGGGCAAGATAGTCATAGACGCTACCGGTTTAGGCGAGAAAGAATTTGAATTGAATTATTTAATCTCTGAGTTAGAATATCAGATGGAATCCGCAGCCCGGAATTTGCATTTCGAAAAAGCTATAGAGTTTAGAGAGAAGATAAATAAGTTAAAAGTAAAGAGCATAAAATAAGAGATGTTCGAAAAATTAAACCAAGAGAAAAAAGACTTCTTGACGGGGTTATTCCTGAGAGAGTCATTATATCTTTTTGCGGAAGAATTGATTAATGCGTCGATTCCCGCAGGGGATAAATTCTCAATCGCCGTTGTGGATATAGACCATTTCAAGAGGTTTAACGACAATTTTGGCCATGACTTCGGAGATAAAATATTAAAAGAAGCAGCTAATATTTTGGAATTAGTCCTCAGTAAGGATTCCCGTATCTTTCGCTATGGAGGAGATGAATTTGTTATGGTGTTTCCCGAGAAGGACATCAAGGAAGTTGTTGGCTTAATGCGGATATGCCTTAATAATATGAGGCTCCATCCATTTATGCATAAGAATAAAAAATATAAAATTACTTTTAGCTGCGGTATCGCGGCTTTTCCGCAGGACCATAATACCATAGAGGGATTAATCAAAAAAGCCGATAAAGCAATGTATTTTTCAAAAGGCCGGGGCAGGAATTATATTACGGTAGTGGGCAATATAAAATACATAATACTGCGTAATATTCTTATATCGATAGTATTCGCAGGGATTATTTTTGCCTCTATCTTTTTATTTCGTAGCCGCATATTCGGGGAATTTGTTCCTTCTGTTATGGAACAGGTTAAGAAAATTAGGGTTACTACCAAACCCAAGAATCTGGATGTAGTAGTATTAAAGAATGGAGTGGTATTGCAGGGTTATATTCTCGATGATTTAACCGACAGGATAGTTATTAATTTGGAACTAGATAAAGGTTCAGGCACGGTTGTTTTTTATAAGAAAGATATAGAAAAAATAGAGTATAAAAAAGAATGAACATACTAGCCGTAGACATTGGCAATACCACAATAGCCTTTGGAGTTTTTAAGGCGAAGAGGCTGATTTTGAATTTTAAGCTGCCTACGCACGCAAAGAGTTTGTCTTTCTACAAAAAAAATATTTCAGGCGTTTTGAAAAAGGCGAAAATATCCGTTATCGATAAAATTGTTATTTGCAGCGTGGTGCCTGAAAAGACTAAAGTTATCAGCAATATAGTTGCAGGAATTCTTAAGAAAAAAACCCTGGTGGC
>JAQTPJ010000141.1 GCA_028712915.1 Candidatus Omnitrophota bacterium | reverse complement strand
CCGGCGTCTTTTAACAGCCCGAACAGCTTTGTGGAAATCTTATTGTTATAAATACCTTTTTCCACTATCGTGCCGCGCTTGGTTGCGTCGAATGCGGTAGCATCATCTTTAAAATACTGGATTAAAAGATGCGGCCTCTTTGTGGTATAGAGAATTTTCGCTTTGCCTTCGTAAATCTTCTCGAGCTTCTGCATAGTATCTCCTATTCTATACCCACTTCCTTATAAATTTTATCTACAAACCTTATGTAATAATTTATATCGAAACACGACTCTATTTCGCCGTTAGAAAGCCGACGGCGGATTTTCTGGTCATGCAATAAAACTTCCTTAAATTCCCTCTTCGTCTGCCAGACAATCATGGCGCAGTTCTGCACCAGATTATATGCTTCGGGACGGGAAAGGCCTTTGTCCATCAACGCAAGCAGGACGCCCTGAGAAAATATCAGGCCGTTAGTCTTGGCTAAATTTATAATCATATTCTGAGGATAGACCACAAGGTTGTTTAGAATATTAATCATCTGATGCAACATGTAATCAAGAATCATAGTCGAATCAGGTATGATTATCCTTTCCACAGAAGAATGGCTTATGTCGCGTTCATGCCAGAGGTTTATATTTTCCAGCGCCGACTGCGCGTTGGTTTTCAAAAGGCGCGCCATGCCGGAAACCCTTTCGCAATTTACCGGGTTCTTTTTATGCGGCATCGCCGAGGAGCCTTTCTGGTCCTTAAAGAACGGCTCTTCTGCTTCCAAAACTTCCGTCTTCTGCAAATGCCTTATTTCTGTGGCGATTTTATCCAAAGTAGCCCCTGCCAAAGCCAGGGCGAGCATATACTGGGCGTGGCGGTCGCGGGAAACAACCTGCGTAGCGCAATTTGCGGGAGCAAGGCCCAGCTTTTCACAAACATATTTCTCTATTCTCGGCTCTATATGCGCATAGGTGCCCACTGCGCCGGACAACTTGCCGACGCTAATAACCTCCCGCGCCTCCTGCAGGCGTTTCAGGTTGCGTTTTAACTCGTCAAACCAATTGGCAAATTTCAAACCGAAGGTAATCGGTTCGGCGTGTATGCCGTGGGTGCGGCCGACGCATATTGTCTTTTTGTATTTCTTCGCCTTCTTTAATAAAATGTCCAACAGAACTTTTGTATCTTCTATTATAAGGTCCATTGCCTCAGCCATCTGCATGGCTAAAGATGTATCCAGGATATCATTGGAAGTCAGGCCCATATGCAGGTATCGCGCGTCGCCGCCTAAACTTTCGGAGATATTATTGATAAATGCGACGATATCGTGCTTTGTCTTGGCCTCTAATTCCTCTATGCGTTCTATGTCGAATTTTGCTTTCTTTTTGATATTCAGGTAGGACTTCTTGGGTATCTTGCTTAACTTATACAGCGATTCTATGGTAAGTATTTCAATCTGAAGCATCTTGTCAAATTTATTCTCTTCGCTCCAGATTTTTTCCATCTTGGGCAGGATGTATCTTTTAATCATGTCTACCTTCCTTGCTTATAATATAATTTATATTGGTGTGTTTCGAGGAAGTTATAATATAGCAAAAATACCAATTTTCGTCAACTGATTTTGCCGCAGGATTACGCTTAAAATATGTAATTTTTTGTTACTATAACTTTCGATAATTTAAGAGGTTGTGTTAACTAGGCCTCATTACTTATCTTGCGGGTAGGCGTAGCTGCCTTATTTAAGCCGATAAACAAGGTAAAAAGGCAAAAAAATATCCCCTCTCTGCTTGAGGGGATATTACAATCAATCTAAATATTAACAAAACTGCTATTACTTTGCTGAGCTAAGCATGCTCTTGGCCAACTCTATGGCATGGGGTATCATGACTATCGCTATTGTGGTATAGATAACGCCCAACACTATGCCGGCGATTGCGATTTTCTTGCCCCTTTGCGTCTCATCCTGCTTAATGCGTTTTAACGCCAGGACACCAAATACAATAGCGGTGATGCTGCGTTCCAAGCCAAAAAGTTGTATAAAGGAAAGAATGCCAATTGTCAGGCTGGCTATGGCTAACTCGTTATAAAAGGTATTTTTTTCCTGTTCCATTGCGATACCTCCAAATTATTTAGCGGGTTCGGCGATTTTTTCTGCCGGCGGCGCTATAGATTCATGCGGCTTGGCTATCGTTTCCTGTGGCTTAACCGCTGGGATCTCTTTCTCATTTACCTGTGGGGGCTTTTCTGTTTTTACCTCAGACCTTACCTCTGTTTTTACCTCTGTTTTTACTTCAGGTTTTACCTCTGGTTTTACTTCAGGTTTTACCTCTGGTTTTACTTCAGGTTTTACCTCTGGCTTCACCTCAGGCTTTACAATCACTCCTTCAACCTCAATTTGTTTAACAGGTTCAACAACGCCTAATTTCATAGCCTCCGCAGTATTATACTTGTTAAGAATAATCTTTTCTTTTATCCGGTCTAGAACCACCCCAAAACAACTGACTAGCTCAGCCTCAGCCTTATCGGGCTGAAAATTATATATATTGAATTTCTTATCTTTGCTATATGATTCCACAAAGCCTAAAATAACTGCATTGGCCTTTTTGTTCTTGAATTCAATATAAATCTCTACTTCGCTCTGCACCCTTGTGGAAGGAAGCCCCAGAAAAGGCAAAACATTTAACCCGGGGATATAGGATATCATCGTATCTAAGGTCTCCACATTAAATCTGCGTATTTCTCCAGAGATTATGATTTTATCGCTTTCTAAGGCAGGAGAATGAATTTCATCAAAAAGCTGGGTGTTTTTTATGGCCTTCAGGACTTCCTCGGAAACTTTTTCTCTTATGCTTGTCAGATAGGAGATATCCTGCTTCGGGCGTTTATCTTCCAGGGTTTTAAAACCAACCATAACCGAGGCGCTATCTCCGGAATCGCTTAAGGAAAACATCTTGGCGAGCTGGGAAGAAATACCGTTATTTGATTTCTTTCTGGCGCTGGCGCAGCCAAAAGCGCTGGAAATAATAAACAAAAATAAAAACAATACGGCGAATTTCTTCATCGGCCTCAAATTAGTAGTCATATTCGGCAGCAACATTGATAACAATATACAACAAACTTATCAAACTGACAATACAAAAAAACAAAAGGCCGCTTTTGCGAATTTTATGTCTTTACATAAATGCTTCTAAATGGTATAAAATATTAATCAAAAATCAACCATATATGAAGAAAATCATAAGCGGATTATTATTTATATTGAGCGTTTTCAGCCTGCTGGCTTTTGCTTTCAACTATGAGAAATTCCAAACAAAGGTTATCAGCGCCTGGGTCCCTTACTGGGATGTC
>JAQTPJ010000010.1 GCA_028712915.1 Candidatus Omnitrophota bacterium | reverse complement strand
GACGACAAAAAGCAGGCGGACGTGATTTTATTGAATACCTGTTCAGTGAGGCAGCATGCGGAAGACAGGGTTTTTTCTGAGTTAGGAAGTTTAAAAAAGCTTAAGGCTTATGGTTTAGGGCAAAAGCTAAGAGCTAAGAGCCATGAGCCAACAGCTAAACATCGTCAGCCCGTTATCGGCGTAATCGGCTGTATGGCTAAAAATCTGGGCAATGAAATTATCAAACGCGCGCCTCATATAGATTTGGTGGTGGGGCCGAATGATTTGGCTAGTATCTATGAGTTAGTTGAAAAAGCAAGGAAGCAGAAGAAGCATTTTGTAGAAATAAATTCGCAAATCCGCGACAAGTCATTCTACAAACACCTTTATCACAAGGACAAAAAGCACAGTTATGTGAATATCAGCGAGGGCTGCAGCAATTTTTGTTCCTACTGCGTAGTGCCCTATGTGCGCGGCAGGCATCGCAGCCGTCCGGTTGAGGATATTGTAAAAGAAGTAAAGCAGTTGGTAAAAGACGGGGTTAGTTCAATTACTCTTCTCGGGCAGAACGTAAATGATTATTCGTCTAAAGCAGCCAGAAATGTTGAATTTGTTGAATTAGTTGAAATTATTAGCGACATCAAAGGCGTAAAGGAGTTGGGTTTTGTGACGTCGCATCCCAAGGATGTTGATGCCCGTTTATTTGACTTGATGGCGCAGCGGAAAAATATTAAGAAATATCTGCATCTTCCTGTGCAATCCGGTTCAAACCGCATATTAAAGTTGATGAACAGAAAATACACAAGGGAGAAATATTTGAAAATAGTGGGGCAGTATAGAAAGAAGCTTCCCGTCGGCATTCTGGCAACTGATGTAATAGTAGGTTTTTCCGCGGAGACGGAAAAAGATTTCCAGGAGACTGTGGATTTAATCAAAGAAGTTGAGTTTAATTTTGCCTATTTGTTTAAATACTCGCCGCGGCCGCACACAAAGGCGCAAAAATTCGCCGATGATGTGCCGCAGAAGGAAAAACAAAGGCGGCACGCAGTTTTATTAAATTTGCAGAGGGAAATTTCCCGAAAGAAAAAACTCAACCAATAATCATTTGACAACCTTATCTTATTGCGAGAATATATATTTGCTGTAACGAAAAAAGGGAGGTAGTTTTATGTTTAAAGTAGGAATGGGAGAGTTAGTTGTAATATTGTTGATAGTTTTACTTTTGTTCGGAGCTGCGCGGCTTCCTGAAATCGCCAGGTCTTTGGGAAAATCCATCAAGGAATTTAAAAAGGCGATGAAGGATAATGAGGAAGAAAATAAGAAGTAATTCAATCCCAATTAAAACCAACCTAATTTTTCCTTTAGATTAGATGCCAGATAAAAGGCTTACTTTCATAAAGCATCTGGAAGAGCTTAGGCTAAGGATTATCAAATCCATTGCCTTTGTAGTTATTTGCTCGGTATTTATTTACGCCCGTATCGACGAAATACTGTTATTTCTGGCCAGGCCGATAGGTAAGTTAATATTCATCGCGCCCCAGGAGGCGTTTGTCGCCAACCTTAGCATAGCATTTTTCGGCGGGTTGTTTTTCGCCTCGCCGTTTGTTGTTTACCAGGTATGGCAGTTTATCTCGTTGGGATTAAGGGAAGGCGAGAGAAAATACGTGTTGATATTCGGTTGTTTCTCTTTTGTTCTGTTTATAGTTGGTTGTTTATTCGGCTATTTTATTATTATTCCTATAGGTATAAAATTCCTTATGGGTTCGGCGCCTGACTTTATAACGCCGATGATAACTATAAGCAACTATATTTCTTTTTTGGGTATTTTGACTTTTTTATTCGGATTGGTTTTTCAGCTTCCTTTAGCAATAGTATTTCTTGCTAGGATAGGGGTGGTAAATCCGAGTTCTTTGTCAGCGAAGAGAAAAGAGGTGATTGTTATTATTTTTATCGTAGCGGCAATTCTTACGCCGCCGGATGTGTTTACTCAGGTTTTTATGGCTGTGCCTTTAATAATTCTTTATGAATTAGGTATTCTTTTGTCTAGGTTAGTAAAATCAGATAGGAAAATGGAATTATTGAGCTAGGCATGTAAAATGCCGGTTTAGGGGCTGTCTTGGCGCTAAAACACTTCTCTTCGCAGACAGCTATTGCCAATGCTTTCTTTGCCACGTGGTGCGTTATCGCCGCTTCCATACTGGCAGAGATATGGAGTAGAGATAAAAGTAGTTAATTATAATAAAGTTATAGTATAAGGCAGGATTGGCGGGTTTTCTTTTTAGCCAAGGAAGACCTATAAATTTCATTTGACATACTTGGCAAGGTTTGTTATTATCTTTGTTACTATGAAATTCAATGTTAACAAAATCAAAGGCAATCTCACCAATTTCTTCAGTTATCTAAGCAGCTTATTTTCCAATGATATGGGTATAGACCTGGGCACAGCCACAACCCTTGTGTATGTAAAGGGCGAAGGCGTGGTTTTGTGCGAGCCGTCGGTCGTAGCCATAAAGAAGGGCGGCATTGTAAATCGCGTCTTGGCAGTAGGAGAAGAGGCCAAGAAGATGCTCGGCCGCACGCCTGGGAATATAGTAGCCATTAGGCCAATGAAAGACGGCGTAATCGCGGATTTTGACATTACTGAGTCAATGTTGAGGTATTTTATAAAGAAGGTGCACAAGCGCAGGGTCTGGGTCAGCCCGCGCATGGTTATTGCCATTCCTTCGGGAATTACCGAAGTAGAGAAGAGAGCTGTGCAGGATTCTGCCATGCGCGCAGGCGCAAGGGAGGTTTATCTGGTGCCTGAACCTCTGGCTGCGGCGATAGGAGTCGGCTTGCCTATACAGGAGCCAGCCGGCAATATGATTATCGATATCGGCGGCGGAACCACGGAGATCGCTGTTATTTCTTTATCCGGAATAGTATTTTCCCGTTCCAGCAGGATCGCCGGAGACGAAATGGATTTAGCGATTATAGAGCACCTTAAAAAGAATTATAATTTAATGATCGGCGAACGCACCGCGGAAGATGTCAAGATGAAAATCGGTTCTGCCTATCCTTTAGACGAAGAGATAACCATGGAGGTAAGGGGTAGGGATTTAGTCGCTGGCCTGCCCAAAATGATTACCGTAACCTCTGAGGAGATACGTGAGGCTCTGGAAGAACCGGTAAGGTCGATTGTCGATTCTGCCAAGATGACGCTTGAACGTATTCCTCCGGAACTGTCCGCAGACTTAATTGAAAGAGGCATAGTTTTAGCAGGCGGCGGTTCTCTGCTGCGCGGCCTGGATAAATTAATCAGCGAAGCAACCGGCTTGCCCGTGCACATTGCCGAAGACCCCACCACAGCAGTAGTTTTAGGCACAGGAAAAATCCTGGAATTAGAAAGCCGCATCCTTAGAGAAGTAACTGTTACGACTAAGGCTGATTTCTAAGTTTATAAGATTTTAAGATTAAGATGTGGAAAAGAAAAAAAAGACAATCCTCCTTTGTTTTATCCTTCTAATAGGCGCGTCCCTCCTGATAAAATCAGTTCTTGTTTCAAATATCTCTAAAAATATAACTCTCGGTTTATCAAAACTTCCCTTAAAATTAGTGGGTTTAAGTTTTCTTCCGGCAGAAAGCCTTGTCAGTTGCAATAGGAGCCTGAGGGAAGTTTCTGTCTTAAAGAAAGAAAATCAGCAGCTTAAGATTAATTTAATGCAGCTTGAAGAAGCAGAGCGGGAAAACAAGAGATTAAAGGAATTGCTGTCCTTTAAGGATAGTTCAAATTTTAATATTGTCGCCGCTAGGGTCATTTCTTTTGATTCATCCAATTTTAGAAAAAGCGTGATAATAGACAAGGGTAAAAAGCATGGTATAAAGATGGGCAATTCCGTGATTACTCAGGATGGCGTAGTGGGTATGGTTGTGCGTTTGGATAATTCCACAAGCCAGATAATCCTGGTAAGCGATTTGGAATTTTCCATGGGCGCCAAGATTAAACGCTCCAATGCCATAGGCGTGCTTTCAGGTTCTTTGGGGGGAGGCTGCAGGCTTAGGTATCTTGATCTGGATGAGGATGTCCAAATAGGTGATGAAGTTGTAAGCCTGGGGCAGAACTCCCGTTTCCCGCCGGGCATTGCCGTGGGGATAGTAACAGAGGTTTCCAAAGAGCAATCAGGATTAACTCTATTTGCCATTGTCAGGCCGAAAGTCAGGCTTTCTTCATTACAGGAAGTTTTGGTTGTAACTAATTATTAAATCCATATAATTCTCTCATTTATGATGTGGTTTTATATATTTGCCCTGATTTTCATATTCCTGGAAACAGCCTTCTTCAACCATTTTGCAATTTTTTCCATAAGGCCCAACCTGATTTTATTCCTTGTTACATTCTTCAGTTTTTATTTTAATTTCGACATCATCAAAGTTTTGTTGTTTTGTTTATTCTGTGGTTTTTTAAAGGATATATTCAGCGTCGGACCTCTCGGAACACAGATGCTTGTATTTATCTGCCTGGGAATTGTCCTAAGCTACGTTTCGCGTAAATTCCTGCGCTACAATTGGATTTTTATCATACCCTTGTATATATTTGCCACTATAGGGCAAGGCGTTATTTATGTTTTAATCCAGAATATATTTTTCGAAAGAAGCCTGTCTTTACTCTATATGTTCTGGCGGGTGTTGATATGGGAAATGGCGTATAGCCTTATCATATTCTTTATTTTCTTCAGGCCCATCAAGAAATGCGCAATAGACAAATTGACATAATATTCACAGCGCTTTTTGCAATTTTAATCTTAGGATTATTTTATATACAGATAATTCGAGGGGATTATTTTTATAGCCTCAGCAGGAAAAATGTAATAAGGGTGGTTTCTTTAGAGGCAGCGCGCGGAAGAATTTTGGACAGAAACGCTGTAGCGCTCGCCGATACAATTCCTTCCTTTGATATTTCTGTAATTCCGCAGGAGATTAAATCTGATACATCAATTTTTGACAAAGTTTCCCAACTTTTGAATATTCCTGTTGGGGAACTGAAGAGGAATTATAAGAAAAATTATATTAACGCCTTTACACCGGTGAAAATATACGAGAAGTTAGATAAGGACAGGATTATCGCATTGGAAGAAAATAAGTTTCAGTTGGAGGCTGTTGTTATAGACGCGCAGCCGCAGAGATTTTATCCGTTTGGCAAAATGGCTTCGCATGCATTAGGGTATTTGAGCCAGATTGATTTTTACCGCATTACGCGGCTTAAGCCATACGGATATGAGTCGAGTGATCTGGTGGGTTACGGTGGATTAGAAGAGCGTTATGATTTGGTTTTGAGGGGCGAGAGAGGCGGAGAGCAGATAGAGGTTGATAACCGTGGGCAGAGAGTCAGGACAGTCGGCTATAAACCTTCGCGGGCCGGAAAGGACATACAGATTACCATTGACACGCGTGCGCAGAAAATAATAGACAGCTTTATGCAGGATCGAAAGGGCGCAGTCATAATTATGGATCCATATAACGGAGAAATAATAGCTATGGCTAGCTATCCCGCATATGACCCTAATGATTTCGTAAAAGGCAGGAACAAGGCGGTAGAGAGATTATTAAAAGACGACGACTCTCCGCTTTTTAACAGGGCGATAGCCGGCCAATTTCCTCCAGGTTCGGTATTTAAGATAGTTACGGCAACAGCAGCTTTAGAATACAAGCCATCTTATATAAATAAAACTTTTGTCTGTAACGGTTATCTGCAGATTGGCAACAGGTATTATGATTGTAATTCTGTTCATGGCCAGGAGAGTTTTATGGACGCGATTATCCATTCCTGTAATGTCTATTTTTATAATTTAGGAATGCGCATTGGCCCCGAGGCCATCAATAAATACGCCTATATACTTGGGCTAGGTAGAAAGACAGGCATAGATTTAAATTATGAGGCAAAGGGTTTTATCCCTTCGCCAAACTGGAAGAAAATAAGGTGGCTGCAGAATTGGCATAAGGGTGATACCGCCAATATGTCTATCGGGCAGGGAGAGGTTTTAGCCACGCCGCTGCAATTGGTAAAAATGGTATCTTTCTTGATAAATGGCGGAGAAGTTATATACCCGCATTTAATAAAAAAGATTGGCGATAAACAGGTAAATATAGTCAGGAATAAAACAATCAAGCTGAAAGAAGAGACTGTCAATAATATCAATAATGCTTTATATAACGTAGTTGATAATCCGTCGGGCACGGCATACAACGCAAAGACAAAAAGCCTGAAGATTTATGGAAAGACTGGCACTGCGCAGGTAGTCGGCAAGTCGCCGCATGGCTGGTTTGTGGGATACGCGGGCAAGGAGCGGCCCAAATATGCCTTTTGCGTTTTCTTAGAGAATTGCGGTTCAAGCCATATCGCCGCCGAGGTGGCGCGGGATATTTTAAGAAAGATGCTCCAAGAGGGTTTGTTCGATGCATAAGATAGACCGTATAGTTTTATTTATCACGGTTATAATTTTATTGTTTTCCCTGGCTACTCTATACAGCAGCTGCCATGTTAAAGGAGAATTTTTGAGGAGCGATATATTCTTCAGGCAGGTTATCTGGATTCTTGCGGGTTTATTTATAATGTGGGTTTTTAGCAATATAGATTATCATAAACTTTGGGATTTTGCCTGGCCTTTATACGCTTTGGCTTTATTTGTTTTGTTTTTTGTTTTAATTTTTGGCCGCAGCATACTCGGTGCGCAGAGGTGGCTCGAGTTAGGCGGGTTTAACTTTCAGCCTTCAGAGTTCGGAAAGTTAGTTTTGATAATAGTCTTATCGCGTTATTTCAGCAAAAAGTCTTTTGATGAATTAGCTGTCGTTAAAAAGCAGTCGTCTGCATTGAAAGGGTTTGTTATACCTTTGATCATAACCGGCGGCCTTACCATATTGGTATTGGCGCAGCCTGATTTGGGCACAGCCATAATTTATCTTTTAATATTTTTGATAATGGTGTTTTTTATAGGAGTAAGATTCAGGTATATTTTGATTTCTATATCGCTGTTTTTATTGCTTAGCCCTTTTATATGGATGTCGTTGCGCGATTACCAGAAGGACAGGCTGCTTGTGTTTTTGAATCCTAACCGCGACCCATTGGGAGCGGGCTACACCATCATACAATCAAAAATAGCTGTGGGTTCAGGCAGGTTGGTCGGCAAAGGGTGGTTTTCCGGCACGCAGAACCAGCTGAATTTCCTGCCCGAAAGGCACACAGATTTTATATATTCGACTATAGGAGAAGAATGGGGTTTTCTGGGCAGTATAATTTTGATAATCCTGTTTTATATTTTGATAAAAAGGATATTGAGGCTTGCGGGTTTGGTCCACGATCCATTTGCGAAAAATTTATGTTTGTGTATTGCCAGTTTAATATTCATTCAATTCTTTATTAATATCGCCATGACCGCAGGTTTTATGCCTGTCGTCGGCCTGCCTCTGCCGTTTATAAGCTACGGCGGTTCTTCCCTGGTTAGCTTATTCTTATTGATAGGGATAGTGCTTAATATCAGCAAGCGGTATTAAATTTATTATAAATCGTTTTGATTGATTTGATTGAATAAGATTATTATGTCATTCGAAGATATTCTTTTGAATGTTATGCGCCCGGCGCGTTATATAGGCCGCGAGCATAACGCCGTAAATAAAAATCCCGCCAGGATTAAATTTAATGCCTGCCTTTGTTTTCCCGAATTATACGATATAGGGATGAGTAATTTAGGCATCAGGATTTTATACGATATCCTAAATTCAAGGAAAGATTTAGCCTGCGAGCGCGCGTTCTGCCCTTGGCCGGATTATCAGAAAGTCCTTAAAGATAATTCCCTGAAATTGACTTCATTAGAATCAGGCACCCCTTTGGGAAAGTTTGATTTACTAGGTTTTTCCGTCAATAACGAATTAAATTATACCAATATATTGAGCATGTTTTCTTTAAGCGGCATTCCTTTCACGGCGAAAGAAAGGGGTGCGGGTTTTCCTTTAATAATTGCCGGAGGAAACTGCAGCTTGAATCCTGAACCGATTGCCGATTTCTTTGACCTTATTGTTATTGGAGAAGCGGAAGAGGTAATAGTTGATATAGTAAAGATATGCACTAAGTTTAAGAAGAAATACGGCAGCGTATGCGCCAGGAAAGAGGAATTGTTGATAGAATTGAGCAAAGTCCCCGGCATATATGTTCCGCAGTTTTACAATGTGGAATATGACAAGGATATGACGGTGAAGGAGTTTACGCCTGGCAAAAACGGCATACCTTCAGTTATAAAAAAAGTGTATGTAAAAAATTTGGATAAATGTTTGAGGCCGTTGAGCTGGATAGTCCCCAATGTAGAGGTTATCCATGACCGTATAGGCATAGAGATTATGCGCGGATGCCCGCACCGCTGCCGTTTTTGCCAGGCGCACAGTTATTTTTCTCCTTTGCGCATACGTTCGCCAAAGGTAATTTTTAATTTAGCAAAAAGGCTATATAAGGTTTCAGGATATGAGCAAATATCCTTATTATCGTTATCCAGTTCGGATTATCCTTTTATGGAAGGGCTGGTAGGCAGATTAATAAAATATTTCAGCAGGAAGGCGGTAAGCATTGCTTTGCCGTCGGTGAGGCCAAAGAATATAACCGAGAATGTTTCCCGTCTTTTGTCTTCACAGCGAAAGACAGGTTTGACTTTTGCGCCTGAGGCAGGCACGGATAGGTTGCGCCGTATAATAAATAAAGATATTAATATCGAAGAGTTATTCCAGGCGGCAAAAGGAGCTTATAAAGCGGGGTATCAGAGGATTAAATTATATTTTATGATTGGCCTGCCCAAAGAAAACGATAGCGACTTGGAGGCGATAGTTGATTTGGCGTCTAAATTATCTTATCTAAGAAAGGATTTTGCCAGGCAGGCGGCGCAGATAAGTTTAAGTATTTCCACGTTTATCCCCAAGCCGCATACGCCTTTTCAATGGCTGAATATGTCTAAGATGGATGAAACCAGAAGGAAGCAGGGCTATTTAAAGAAATTAATATTATCCAGGCCTGGGCTTGAGAGTAAAATAAAAATAAATTTCCATAATGTGCACATAAGCGTAGTGGAGGCGGCTTTGTCCCGCGGGCATAGAGGGTTATCTAAAGTTATTCAATCAGCCTTTGATAAGGGCGCCCAGTTTGACCAGTGGAGTGATTGTTTTAATTTTGATATTTGGCAGCAGGCATTCTCAGAAAACGGATTTGATATAGAAGAGTCTGCTACTCGGTCTATAGCATTAGAGAAAACCTTGCCTTGGGATTTTATCGATATGGGCATTAATAAAGAGTTTTTAAAAGACGAATTTCGAAAAGCATTGACATAATTTTCAATATCATATATAGTTATGTAATATATGAAAAATAATTAAGAAGAAAGGGGTGCATAATGGGATTGACAAATAAGGGTTTATCTTTAGCTTCCAGAGGCCTGCAATACAAGCTAAGGATCGCATTCAGCCTTATGTCAATTATACCTCTTTTGGTCTGTGTTTATCTGTTCTTCGTTTACAATCCTTATACTTCCAAAATACCCTTCTCAAATCTGCAAATAATTATTTCGCTTGTTGTTTCTGCCGGGATTGCGGCTATAGGCTTTCTTCTGGCAAAACAGATAGTTGACCCCATTGTCACCATAAGTTCGGAAGTAAAAAATATCGCCAACGGTCAGTATAATAAAACGATAGAGATTAGCAGGGAAGACGAAATAGGGGATTTAGGAAACGCCCTCAACCAGATTACCCGCCACATACGCGACAATATGGACGAATTGAGGAATTACGGCGAGCGCACAAAAGAAATTAACGATGAAATAAACAAACGCGTTATAGTGCTTTCAGGACTTTTGCAAATCAGCAATTTAATCACCCAGGGAGCAGCCCTAAAGGAGATTTTCGATATAACGGTAAGCAGGCTTGCCCAGTTGAAGAATTCTACATGGGTACTTTTGGTCATAAAAGAAGAAACAGATAATTTTAAGGTTTGCGCTCAACAGGGAATTTCGGATAACTTGCAGGATTCTTTATTGACAGATGGAGCTCGCAAGATATTTGATGTTATGCTGTTAAATAAAAGCGGTTTAATTGTGGGTAAGCAGCAGACTGACAGTAAGTCCGTCGAATTACAGCATATGCTTGGCACTATCAATGTGCTTTTCATGCCGATTTTTCGCCATGCGAGAGTCGCTGGATTCTTAGGGATAGGCACTTCTCATCCCGAAGTGGAATATACTAACGACGACGCAGAGTTGTTAGTGGTATTTGCCAAACAGATTTCCATTGCCATAGAAAATGATTATTTGGCTAATCGCGTGCAGAAATTGGAAATAAAGGACGCTTTGACAGGTTTATATAATAAGAGTTTTATCCTAAACAGGTTGGATGAAGAAATTAAAAGGGCGGTGATTTACCAGAGGCCTTGCGCGTTCTTGCTTTTCTCCATAGGGAATTTCAGGGAGTTTTTAAGTTCTTCCGGAGAGCTGGCCAGCGAGGATGTTCTAAAGAAGGTCGCTAAATTATTGGAGAAGAACTGCAGGGAGATAGATAAAGTAGCCAGGTATGGTGATAGCGAATTTGCCGTTATTCTACCGGAAAAAAATAAGAAGCAATCTGTCATATTGGCCGAAGAGATAAGGGAAAAAATAGAGAATTTCTTTGTCCAGGAGAAAAAGGTCGGCCTTGCAGTTTGCGGAGCCGTATCGGAAAACCCTATAGACGGCGCCTGCGCTAAAGATTTGGCGCAGAAGGCAGAGAGTTTATTAAAATTAGCTAAAGAAGAAAAGAACGTAATCAAATCATAAGAAAGGTACTTAAAGGAACAAATTTATGTTTCCTCTGAAAAAAGCCACTGAAAAACTTTTAGGTGAGTTGCTTATAGAGAGAAAAGTAATCACCAAAGAAAACCTCGATAAAGCCCTTGAGGTGCAGAAGGAAAGGGGCGGATTAATCGGAGAGGTTATAGTCGAGTTGGGCATGGCCAAGGAAGAAGATATTGCCCATGCGATAACTGCCCAATACGGTTTCCCTTTTTTGCCATTGGCTAATTACGAAATAGAGTCAGAAATTTTAAAGATTATCCCGGAGAATGTGTGTAAACAGTATTGCCTTATGCCGGTAGATAAAATCGGCAATAATTTGACTCTGGCGATGAGCAATCCTTTAAATAAAGAGGCGGTCGAGGATATAGAGGAAATTACAAAATGCAATGTCCAGGTTTTTGTCGCCACTACCACCGATATCCGTAACGCAATCGCAACTTATTATAAGAATAAATGACCTCCCTAAGAGAGAGACTCACAGAAATTTTAATCAAGAATAAAGTCCTCAGCGAAGATGATATAAATTTAGCGCTACGTATACAAAAAGAGCAGGGCGGCAGGCTAAGCGATATTCTGATTAAGCTGCATTTGATCGACGAGAAGAATCTTATGTCTGCGCTAAGCCAAGGGTTGGGCCTTCCTTTAATTAACCTTTCACGTTTTACCATCGACCGCGAAGTCTTAAAACTCATTCCTAAAAATACCGCAAAGCACTACCAGGTTGTCCCTATATCTAAAATAGGCAATACCCTTACTCTCGCCATGGCTGACCCTTTAAATATATTTGCCATGGATGAGGTAAAGTCATTGACCGGTTATGAAATAAATCCCATTGTTGCTCAGCAGGTGGAAATATTAAAAATAATTGAAGACTACTATGAAGAACAGGCGATAGACCTTATAGAAGAAATAGTAAATGATATTAAAGAGGAGAACTTAGAATTAATCAAGGAAGATAGGGAAGAGGATTTGGATGTCTCTGAACTTACGCGCTTAACCCAGGAAACTCCGGTTATCCGCCTTACAGATACGCTCCTTGAGCGCGCTGTGGAGATGAAGTCGTCGGATCTTTTAATCGAGCCTTTGGAAAAGACGATGCGCGTGCGTATCAGAGTGGACGGCGTTTTAAGGGAAATAGAATCTCCGCCGAAACAATTCCATAATTCTATCATTTCGAGAATTAAGGTAATTTCGGATTTAAACATCGCCGAGCATCGCCTTCCGCAGGATGGCAGGTTTAAGTTTAAGGTTAAAGATAAAGAAGTTGATTTTCGCGTATCCATACTTCCTTCAAGTTTCGGAGAAAAGGTTGCTTTGAGGGTATTGGATAAAACTACTGCGACATTGGATTTAACTTTGTTGGGATTTGGGGAGAAGACACTGGAGGTTATAAAAAAATGCGCTAGCAAGCCTCATGGAATGATTTTAGTAACCGGCCCCACGGGTTCAGGTAAAACTACTACTTTGTATTCTGTTCTGAAGTTTGTTGATTCCCCCACAGATAATATAATTACCGTAGAAGACCCTGTAGAATATCAATTGGAAGGTATAAACCAGGTTAATATAAGAGACGAGATAGGCTTAACATTCGCCAGCGCCCTGCGCCATATATTAAGGCAGGATCCGGATACTATTATGGTTGGTGAAATCCGCGATTTTGACACAGTGGATATTGCCATAAAGAGCGCCTTGACAGGGCATCTTGTTTTAAGCACATTGCATACTTCTACTGCTGCAGGCACTGTTGTGCGTCTAGTAAATATGGGAGTAGAGCCTTTTCTTATCGCCTCTTCGGTTATCTGTATTATTGCCCAGCGCCTGGTAAGAAAAATTTGTCCCCACTGTAAAGAAAACTATGTGCCTACTGAAACAGTCTTGTCAAAATTACAAATACAATCTAAAGAAGAGATTGTTTTTTATAGGGGAAAAGGCTGTAAGAAGTGTTTTAATTCCGGGTATTCCGGCAGGATTGTTTTATCGGAAGTATTGATGTTGAGCCCGAAAATAAAAGAACTAATTTTAGGGCGCCAACAGGAACACAAGCTCAAAAGCGTAGCTAGGACAGAGGGAATGCAGACTTTAAGAGAAGATGGATTGGCTAAGTGTTTTCTGGGCATAACAAGCCTGGAAGAGGTCTTGCGCGTGACAGCTAAAGATGAACCTATTGACAAGGAATAATAATCATGGGCGTATTAAAGAAAAGATTAACGGATATATTAACAGAAGGTAAGCATATAACTCAAGAGCAGTTGGAGAGGGCCCTTGAGATACAAAAAAATACAGGCCTTGAATTAAGGAATATATTGATAAAGGAAGGTTTTATTACGGAGCATGAATTGCTAGCTGTTTTATCGAGGGAGTTGTTTATTCCATATTTGGATCTTTCCCGCTATAAAGTAGATCCTCAAATTGCTTCTTTAATCCCCGAAAAAGTATCGAAACAATATAAAGTTATGGCGGTATCTTTAATAGGCAATACCCTTACGGTAGCGATGTTCGATCCGTTAAATATATTTGTAATCGATGATTTAAAGGTTTTTACCGGATATGAAATAGACCCTGTGATTGCCAGCGAGAAAGAAATCGTAAAAATAGTTGACAATATCTATAAAAAAGGAAATTTTGCGCAAGAGATGAGTGGTGTTGCCGGTTCGCAACATAAGGATTCGCAAGCCGCAAAAGAAGAAGAATATATTGATATAGGAAGCAGCGTTGAGGATAGCCAGAAGGCGCCTATTGTAAAAATTGTAGACCTTTTGATTACAGAGGCATTAAAAAAAAGGGCATCTGATTTACACTTGGAGCCGGAAGAAAGAGATTTAAGGGTGCGCTATCGTATTGACGGGCATCTTCACGATATGTTCAGGTTGCCTAAGAAAAATCAAAATGCGGTTCTTGC
>JAQTPJ010000140.1 GCA_028712915.1 Candidatus Omnitrophota bacterium | reverse complement strand
CGCCCTGCTCGACGTAACGCGACATCTCTTGGGCGCGCAAAAGCACTACTTCTATCTCGGAATCATCTATAGAAGGTAAGTATGAACGCCCGGACACAGAAACATTAAATCCTGCTTTCTGAAAAATCCTGATTGTAGCTTCCTGAAGGCTACCCTTAGGAAGTCCTAACTTAAGTTTTCTCATGGTTATTTTTAGGTGGTATGTAAGATTCTTCGCTTCCGCTCAGAATCAAGTAAAGTTTTCATTAATGGAAAGTTTACTTGACTTTACAAACTTGCGGGATTATTATACTTGTTAAATAAATTTTTGTAAAGAAAAAACATCTCTGGTTTAATAATCACGCTCTTAAACAATTTCCCATAATGCTTAAGTTGCTACGCAACCAAAAACTTGTCAAAAAGATATTCTACGTGCTCGCCATTATAATAATCCCTTCTTTTATATTGTGGGGTTCGGCAAGCGTAATAGGAGACAAGCAATCAAGGGGTTATGCCGGCAAGATATTCGGCAAGAATATATCTTATGATGAGTACCGAAGTACTCTCCAGGCCTGGAGAAACCAGATGAAGATGAAATTCGGAGACAAGGCTGACCAGGTAGAGAAAATCTTTGACGCCAATGAGGCAGTCTGGGACAGGCTAATACTTCGCTACGGCACAAAGAAAATGGGCATAAAGGTAACTAACGAAGAATTAACCCAAAGCATCGCCTCCCTGCCCTTCCTGCAGAAAGATAAAAAGTTCGACCCGGAGATATATAATCTATTCCTCAGGTATTCGCTAAACACGCCTGCGCGCATATTCGAAGAAGATACGCGCGAAATGTTAAAATTCCAGAAAATATTCAATCATATAACAAAAGACGTAACCGTAAGCGACGAGGAAATACGCGAAAGGTATAAGCAGGAAAACGAACAAATAAAGGTAAAGTATATCCCATCCTTAAACCAGGATGCGCAAAAAGACGCCGGCGTAAACGATGACGAACTACGCAGCTACTACGAAGAAAACAAAGAAGGACTAAAAATATCCATCCAAGTAAACCTTTCTTATATTGGCGAGGATTACCCGCAGGACGCAACCAATGAGCAAAAAGAAACAATAAATAATAAATTTAAGGAAATATCCGAATTCATTAAAAATGGCAATGGCCTAGCAAAGGCTAAGGATAAATTCGGGCTGCAGATTCAGGAAACAGGCTTTATCTCCCTGGGAGATCCGTTGCTGGGCATTGACTGGACACCTGACGACCTTGTAAAGTTGTTTAATCTAAACCCTGATGGAATAACCGATGTAATCCAGACACCGCGCGGGCCGTATATCTTCCAGTTAAAGGAAAAACGGACCGATTACCTGCCTTCGTTTGAGGAGGTAAAAGAAAACTTAAAAACCCCATTAGTTAAAGAAAAATCCAAAGAACTGGCAAAATCCAAAATAGAGAATTACCACTCGCAACTGGCTAAAAAGAAACAGGAAAATCCAAACGCAGAACCTGTAAAAATAAGCGAGGAACTTAACCTGCCAATAAAAGAAACTGATTTCTTCAACAGGTATTCGCCCGTCCTCGACATAGGACTGTCAGAAGAATTTAATGAAGCTTCTTTTAATTTAGCCGACGGCCAAATCAGCGACGTCATTGAATTGGCTCAGGGGTATTTTATTATCATCAGCATATCGGAAAGAAAACCCATTGACGAGGCTGAATTAGAAAAAGCAAAAGAAGGCCTGAAAAATACGCTCTTGTCAGAAAAAAAGAACGAAGTTTTCGAACAATTCTACGCTAATTTAAAACAGAAAGCCAATCTCATAGACTACGTAAGCCTGCAGCAAAACCAATAACCCCGCAAACCCTATAAATCAGACGTTACCCAGATAGACAAATTTCAATTTCTTTTCGGCAATGTATTGCGCTTTTTCCAAAGTTGACACAGGCGTAGCCGGAAGGTTTAATTTATAGCAGGGAAAATAGCGGGAAAAATGCAGCGGCACTGAATCGCCCAGGTTTTCGTAAATCCAATCCCTAAGTTTTACAAAATTATCCTCGCTGTCGTTTAAAGTAGGGATGATTAAATTCGTAAGTTCAATATGGCAGTTTTTTGCGCTTTGTTTTATTGTTTCTAAAACCGGGCTTAATTTTGCGGCGCAGGTATTAATGTAAAACTCTTCCTCGATAGACTTAATATCAATATTCATAGCGTCGATAAAAGGCAGGATGTTTTTTAACGGCTCTATGTTTACATAGCCGTTTGTAACTAAAACATTCTTAAGTCCTTCCTTCCTGGCCAGCCTGGCAGTATCTAAAACAAACTCATACCAGATAAAAGGCTCGTTGTAAGTATAGGCGATTCCGAAAGAATTTAATTTCTTGGCGCGTTCTACGAGAAATTGCGAAGTTACTGTTTCTGTGGCTGCGCCTAAATCTTTGGAAATGGCCCAATTCTGACAAAACATACAGGAAAGATTACAACCTTTGGTGCCTACGGAAAGGATAAATTCCTTGGGGTGGAAATGATACAGCGGTTTTTTCTCGATGGGATCTAAGGCTACGGATGTAGCCTGTTCGTAGACTAAAGAATAAAGTTTGCCTTTTTGGTTCCTGCGTACTCCGCACAACCCTACCTTACCTTCTGGGATTAAACAATTATGCGGGCATAAAAGGCACTGGGCTTTTGAATTATCTTTCGCCTGGTAAAATAAGGCCTCTTTCATTGAAACGCAGATTACGCTGATTTTTAAATAGGATTACGCGGATTAAAAAAGAAAATCTTTGTGTAATCATATTCTATCTGCGTAATCAAAATTTATTCTACTTTAATAGCGCTCACCGGGCACTGTTCTACTATTTCCGCCAGATTGCAGCCAGGATCAGTAAAATTCTTTACATGGGCAAGGCCATCACCCTGAATTTCAAAAACATTAGGACAATTCTGTTCGCACAAACCACAACCTACGCAGGTAGATTCATCAATTGTTACCTTTGCCATACTACATACCCTCCGTTTTATTGTTTTCGTTTTGTTCACCGCTACAATTTAACTGCGACAATTGTTTATATAATCTATATCTGGATGCAGCGTCTTCCTGAGCCAATTTAATCAACTCCTGCGCTGCCTTGGGGTTTGTTTTCTTTAGAACCTTATACCTATTTTCTCCATAGGCGTATTCTTCAAATGCAATAGTCGGGTCTTTGCTATCTAACACGAAAGGATTTTTCCCTTCTTTTCTTAAGTCAGGATTGAATCTGACCAACTGCCAATGCCCGCTGGCAACGGCTTTCTTCTGGTCATTTAAAAGAGCGCAGCCCATATCAATGCCATGGGCAATACAATGCGCGTAAGCAATGACTATGGAAGGCCCGTTATAAGCTT
>JAQTPJ010000139.1 GCA_028712915.1 Candidatus Omnitrophota bacterium | reverse complement strand
AGGTACAGCCTGTATTACCGATGTCGGCATGAGCGGCCCTTTTGATTCGGTAATCGGCCGTAAAAAAGAACAGATTATCGAGCGTTTTACTACAGGCATGCCTATCAGGTTTGAATTAGGCGTTGATGATGTCCGCCTTCAGGGCGTTATTGTAGAAATTGATAGTAAAACAGGCAAGAGTATTTCTATAGAACGAGTCAGCGAAAAAGTCAAATGAAGACGCGATTTACGGAACGATAGTAAACGTAAATCGCTGTCTGAATTTGACCCAGCCCCTTTTTAATATTAAATGATTTTGACTATTAGTTCTTTAAAGTCTTTGAATATGTAAAAGGGGCTGGGTTTAATTCGCGCATACAATTTACGTTCATTAACATTCCGTAAATTGTATGCGCGAATTAAATAGAGGAGGATTTATGCCTTGGCAAGGAGTTAATCAGCGTATATTCCCGCGCGCAAATTATCCATGCGTGGTAAGGCTCAGGGAAAAAAAGAGCGCAGAAACCTTTAATACCAAGACAGAAAACATAGGTTGCGGCGGAGTGTGCGTTATGCTGCCTAAGAACATCGGGATGTTTAGCCCTGTAGAGATGGAGATAGATATATCCGGCGAAGGCGGCAATATTAATTGCGACGGGATAATTGTCTGGATTGTGCGCCGCCAAGAAATCTCAAAAGATAAAGCCGATTCTTTTGATACGGGCATAGAATTTAAAAATTTAAAAGAAGAACACAGGTTAATCATAGATAAAATTGTCCAGGAATGCTTAAAGAAAGACAAGTCCTAACAGTCAGCCAGCTCACCAAAGATATAAAACTTATCCTGGAGAATACCTTTGGTTTGGTTTGGGTGGAGGGGGAAGTTTCCAACCTGCACCGCTCTTCCAGCGGGCATATTTACTTTACGCTTAAGGATAATAATTCCCAGATAAAGTGTGTTCTGTTTAAACAGCAGGCGTCAGGCATAAAATTTCAGTTGAATGACGGCTTAAAGATAATTGTGTTCTCTAAATTAAGCGTTTATGAGCGCGACGGGCAATACCAGTTATACATTAATTTAATAGAACCAAAAGGCAAAGGCAGCCTGCAGCTGGCATTTGAGCAGCTGAAAGAGCGTCTGGTTAAAGAAGGGTTGTTTGAGCCTTCGCACAAGAAGCCCTTGCCGTTTCTGCCGAAAACAATAGGCATTATTACCTCGCCTACAGGGGCGGTGATCAGGGATATTCTGCATGTTTTGGAAAAGAGGTTTGAGAATTTCAGGGTATTAATATATCCCGTGAAAGTTCAGGGCGAGAGTGCTAAAATGGAGATAGCCGAGGCAATAAAATATTTTAACGCCGCAGATAACGCGGATGTGATAATTTTAGCGCGCGGCGGCGGAAGCATTGAGGATTTATGGGCATTTAATGAAGAGATAGTGGCGCGCGCTATTTATGAATCAGGGATTCCCATTATTTCTGCGGTGGGGCATGAAACAGATTTTACAATTGCTGATTTTGTAAGCGACTTGAGGGCGCCTACGCCTTCGCGCGCCGCGGAACTGGTTATTCCCCAGAAGAGAGACCTTTGCCAAAACATAAAAGACCGCATAGCGCAATTAAACCGCGCATTAAAAGATTTTATACCGCAGCATAGGCAGCGTTTGGACAGCTTGCTGGATGCATTGAGGCGTAATACAGAAGATGTGTTAAGAGAGAAAAGGGCGCAGTTTGAATTAGAGGTTTCCCAATTGCAGCAATTAAACCCTTTGGGTATTTTACGCCGGGGCTACAGCGTGACGCTGAAGATGCCGCAGGAAGAGATATTGCTGGATGCCGGATCTTTGCGTCCCGGAGAACGCGTGCAAACCAAATTGCATAAAGGCAGTTTTTTTAGCGTTGTAGAAAAAATACAGGGAGACAAACAATGAAGTTCGAAGAGTCCTTGCATAAATTAGAGCGCATTGTGGAAGAATTAGAGGCAGGCAATATTTCTTTGGATAAAGCAATTAAAATTTATCAGGACGGCATGTTAATTTCCAAACAATGCCTGGAGTTATTAGATAAGGCGGAGAAAAAGATACAGATTTGTTCCAAGGATAAAGACGGCAACATCAAAATAAAATCTTTTAAGGAAAAAGATAATGCTGGAAAAGATTAACAGCCCGCAGGATTTAAAGAATATCCCTGTTGCGGATTTGCCTAAGTTGGCCCAGGAAATACGCCAGAGGATGATATCCGTAATTTCCAAGACAGGCGGCCACTTGGCTTCCAGCCTTGGCACTGTGGATTTGACCATAGCTTTGCACTATTACCTGAATGCTCCCGAGGACAAGATTATCTGGGATGTAGGCCACCAGTCGTACGCGCACAAGATTATAACCGGGAGGAACAAGGATTTTGATAAAATACGCCAGTTTAAAGGCATAAGCGGGTTTCCCTGCGCCACAGAGTCGCCATATGACTCTTTTACCACAGGCCATAGTTCTACGAGCGTTTCATTGGCGCTGGGCATGGTTATGGCGCGCGATTTAAATAAACGCAACGAAAAGATTTTAGCCGTTATAGGCGACGGGTCTTTAAGCGGAGGGATGTGTTTTGAAGGCTTAAATCACGCCGGACACATCAAGGCGGATTTAATAGTAGTTTTAAATAGTAATGAAATGGCTATTTCTCCCAGCGTGGGGGCGTTGAGCGCTTACATGAATAAGATTATTTCAACTCCGATATACAACAGGGTCAAGGTCGCCGTTGAAAATTTTATGAAACTAAGGATTCCGCGCGTCGGGCCTCGTTTGGCAAAACTGGCGGAGAAGTTTGAAGAGATTTTAAAAGGCCTGATTGTCCCGGGGATAGTTTTTGAAGAGATGGGTTTTCGTTATTTCGGCCCCTTCGACGGCCACAATATAGAGTTAATGATTAATAATTTAAAAAACATTGTTCCTTTAAAAGGGCCGATTTTATTCCACGTGGTGACAACAAAGGGCAAGGGTTATGAGCCGGCAGAAAAATATCCCGAGAAATTTCACAGCTCTACGAAATTTCATGTAGATACCGGCCTGGATTTCGTCGAGATGATAGATGCCCAGGAAACATACACGGCGGTCTTTAGCAGGCACCTGGCAAAAATCGCAAAAGACAACCATAAGATAATAGCCATTACTGCTGCAATGTGTTCCGGCACGGGGCTGGATTTATTCGCCTCTAAATACCCTGAGAGGTTTTTTGACGTAGGTATCGCTGAAGGGCATGCGGTGGGTTTTGCCGGCGGCCTGGCAAAAGGCGGGCATAAACCGGTGGTAGCCATATATTCTACATTTTTGCAGCGCGCATACGACCAGATAATAGAAGAAGTATGCCTGCAGAACTTGCCGGTAGTCTTTTGCATAGACAGGGCCGGGATTGTCGGCCAGGACGGCGCAACGCA
>JAQTPJ010000138.1 GCA_028712915.1 Candidatus Omnitrophota bacterium | reverse complement strand
GAATATCGGCGCCTCGCCCCCCGCCTTATAACCGACCAAAACAAAAAATAAATTGACCGCGTATTCCATAATACCGAAACCGATTACTTTCTTTATTAAATTCCTCTCGGCAACCACAGCGTAAAGGCCGATTAGAAAAAGCACCAGGTTCATTAAATAAATCAACATCTACTTCTCCTCTTTATCGTCAATTCTGAAAACTGACAGAACCATAAAGACCGCGAATAACCCTGCGCCTACTTTCAAGCCTATGGCGATATTGCATAAAGGTATAATGCCTGCGCTTAAAAGGTTAAAAGGCGTACCCTTGGAAGAAAAAAAGTTTAAGAAAAATACGCCGCTGGCTAAACCGATTAATGCCAGGCCCAAAAATAAAAGCCCGCCGAAAGATTCACCCAACGCCAGAAACTTTCCAGGAATCATCTTCTCGGCGTCCTTCCTACCAAAGGCTAAAATAAGATGGATAAAACTCAAAGCGATTATTACCCCTCCGGCAAAACCTCCGCCGGGGCTAAGATGCCCATGCAGGACTATATAAATCCCGAAAAGCATAATCAGGCCAACCGTATACTTGGTGACCCTTTTAACTATTAAGCTCATCCCTCTCATCTATCTTTTTCCTTCCTTTACGGCGCATAACCGCTAAAACCGCTATTACAGAAGTAAATAATACAGTGGCTTCGCCAAGTGTATCGTAGCCCCTGAAATCCAGAATAATAGCGGAAACTATATTAGCTGCCTTGACTTTAGAAAGCGCGTTGGCAATATAAAATTGCGAAGTATTCATCAATGCCTCTCCAAAAACAGGAATTTGTTTCATTGCAAAATAAGCAATGTATAAGAATCCTACGGCAAAGATAAAAAACGCCGCAAATATCCACCGGCTGGCCTTAGGCTGCAAACGCGAAACGCCCCTGCCGATGGTAGCGCGTATTAAAATTACCAAACAAAGAATTTCCACAACCAGCTGCGTGATTGCCAAATCAGGGGCCCGTAAGAGCAAAAACATAACGCAAAGCCCCAAGCCTACCGCTCCCACGGCGATTACGCTGGAAAGCAGGCCGCGCAGGTTAACCGCGACAACTGCGCCGATAATCATGAAAACCATTATTACATACAATTCAAACATTTCAGGAAAACTCCTATCAGTAAAACAAAACCCAGCAATAACCAGATGACATAACGGTCTAAAAGCCCGTTATGCGCTTTCTTAAAGCCAGCGCTCACCACAAAAACTAACTTCCCTAATCCGTCGGTAATAAAATTGATAACCCTATCCACCCCGTAAAACAAAACATACGAAGAAGCGTTTACCACGCCGGTTAAATGCTTGGCAACGTCAAATCCGCCTATCCGGGCTATGCGATAAAATGCTTTTAACGGCTTTATATCCTGGACAGAAAGATAAAAATCCGTACCTAGGACCTTATTATCTTCTAAAGTTTCTCCGCCGATAAAATTGCCTGTTGTGCGCGAAACAACCCTGCTCAAGAAATAAACCATAACCCCGATTAAAAGGCTAAGCAGAATCAATACAGTCGCCGTATCCGGTATCCAGGAGCCTAAATATTCAATCTTTGCTCCGACCAGAGATTCCAGAAAAGGCTCTATCATCAGGCGGTTCGCGAAAACTCCTAAAATTATACAAAGCGAAGCAAGTATTAATATAGGTAACTGCATTAAAAAAGGGACTTCTTTGATATCGGATGGTAATTCTTTTGGCTTATCGCCCATAAAAGCCGAATAAATAACTTTCATAAAACTGGCTAATGTTAATACCGAACCAAACATAGCCATAACCAGAAATATGATTTTAAATACACCAACCCAGCTAGCGCCCTGGCCCAAAAGCCCCTGATAGATCATCCACTTTGAAGCAAAGCCGTTAAAAGGCGGCACACCGGAAATTGCCAACGATGCAATCATTGTCCCAATAAAGGTAATAGGCATTAATTTATTCAAACCTCCAAGTTTAGACAATTCAGTATCGCCTATGCGGTGTTCTATATTCCCGGCGCTTAGGAATAAACAAGTCTTATAAATTGCATTATTTAACATATGAAATAATCCGCCAGCCATACCGATAAGCGTGCCGGATGCTATACCTAAAATCATATAACCTGCCTGGCTTACCGCATGAAAGGCAAGCAGCTTTTTAAAATCATGCTGCACTAACGCCATCAATACCGCCGACAAAATCGTAACCGCCCCTATTGCCATCACAACAACCGACAAAACCTCATTCACCACAAAGAAATCCTTGCAGGCGCGCACCAAAAGATAGATCCCTAAAAATTTATCCAGGCTTGCGGGCAAAAACGCCATTGTTGTTGACGGATTTGTCTCAGCAGCCTCAACTATCCACCCGTGAAAACCAAAAATACCCGCCTTAATCATGGCGCCTACCGCAATCAAAAGGAACGCGCTAATATTCAACGCGTTATCTGTCGCCAAAGGAGTAAAATTATTAATAGATACCGCGCCGCTTACAGCGATTAAATAAACTACACCTAAAATCAAACAAAAATCGCCAATCCCCACGATAATCAACGCCCTGGTTGCCGTCTTAAACGAACCCAGGCCTATCATCGCGTAGAGTAAAACCAGAAGGCTTCCCCAATACACTAAAAACACTACAAAATTATCCGCTAAAAACGCGCCGCTTGCGCATATCAGAGTAAGCAAGGCGTATAAAAAATATAACGGGCCGTCCTTTCTCTTTCGTACAAACAAAACAGAATAAATCAGGACCAGGCCGCCTAAAATCCAGGAAAAAATTGTAAAAAATAATGAAATGCCCATTATCTACCCAGCGCTATTATTATCGAATTTATAAAATTTAAAGGATACCTGACAAAAAGACCTATGAGCAGCGAGATTATTCCACAGGTTAAAACCACGGAAGTCATAGTCATAGGGACTTTCCCTTTTAACGGAGTTTTAACCTCTCCAAGGAATATGCCGTCGAATAACCTTATTAAATAAAGCAATGTGACAAAAGCGGTGATAATACCCAACGCCGCTAAAGCCGTATGCCCTGCCCGGGCTGTTGCCAGAATTACGTAAAACTTGCTGAAAAATCCTCCGAATGGCGGAATCCCGATAATAGAAAACGCACATAATAAAAACGAAACAGCGGCGAGCGGTATTGATTTCATCAATCCGCCCAGCTGGTTTAAATTTTTGGTATGCGTCTTCTGCTCAACTATACCTGCAGTCAAAAACAACCCCGCCTTGCCTACTGAATGCACCAGGATATAAAGAAGCGCCGCGCCAAATGCCAGGGCGCTGTTTATAATCAAGCCTAAAAATATATAAGACAGCTGGCTTATGGTTGAATAAGCCAGAATGCGTTTTATGTTATTTTCGCGCAGCGCGCTTACTGCCGCGACTAATCCTGAAAACATAATTACCGC
>JAQTPJ010000137.1 GCA_028712915.1 Candidatus Omnitrophota bacterium | reverse complement strand
AAACCTGCTAACGCCATGTTTGCTTCTTGTTCGGAGAGCTGAGCAATAAGTTCTGCCTGTCTTGGGTAACCTTTTTTCTTATCCATCAAAGCCTCAGCCTTATAATCGTCATCATAGTTGCTATTTAGTATTTCCATTATGTACTGATTAACTAAATCCAATTCGTTAGATACCTGCTGGTATATCGCTGCGTTTTCGCGGTAAGAGGAGTCGCAGGATACCTGTAATAACGGACCGGCGAAAGTTACTAAAGCTATAAATACAATGATAAGTTTCTTGGCGTTGAATAAACTCAGTATATTCTTTAAGCTGAAGATCGAAATAATTCTGAGTATGCTGACTCCAAAACTTAACAATAGGTTCTTTGTATGTTTTTTAAACTGGTATTCCTTAATCTTTGACCAGCGTTCTTTAATACTGATATGCTTTTTGTTTTCCTTTATCTTTTTATATGGCAGCTTGACTCTCCAATTTAAAGGAACGATAAAGGAGACAGCCTGCTTCAGGTAGGCAGCGGTTTTACCTTTGCCCTTAATATAAGCTAAGGCGTGTTCATAATTAATACTGTATTTCAACTCCTTGTTAAGCCTTAAGAGAGCGGGGTGATGTTTAATCCAGCCGTCTTCTACATAAACAATAGGTGTGGTAAATTTAAGCGAACCCTTAATACTGCTATATTTAGCTAAAACATGGGCGACCTTTATCCCTTGATAGAAAAACTTCATCCCTATATATACAAAAGGAATGGAAATAATAATAGCGATTACAAGAAGGGTTATAGTCGAAGATATAAAGCCGCCTATTCCTGTTAATACAACAGCGATACTGGTTGAAAGCGCAGCGGCAATAAATGAATCTAAGGCATTAAGTGATTTCTGATGGGCATACTTATTTGACTCTATGGGGCTGGACGATATTTCTGCCAAGTCGGCCGGCAGACCTGCCGCATAAATTGCGTCTGCGCGGGCTAAGCGGCGCGCTTCCTTAAGGCCGTCCATCACAGGGCTGGACACCGCCTGTTTCGCAGCCTCAATAGAAGCCATTAAACCATTCAGGGACTCAACTATAGCGGGGGTGGTGCTATTGCGCCAAGCCCCTGAATTAGTTTGCGCGACATCCTCATAGGTACGATTTGTCGACGTAATAGGTAGGCGCGCTCTTCTTGTAGAACCTGCTGGCAACATACCTGATGTTAGCTGCGTCAGAGACTGATAGTTCCCTCCAAATGCCGCTATTCCTTCTGTATTTAACCCCTCCATCGCAGCCCATATGGCAGGTATAGTTATTGCCATACCCATCTTTTGCGCATCCGATAAGCGTTCCGCTTGTCTCGGCGATGAAGTAATTGAAGCTAAGCCTGTTGTAGTAAATCCTGTCCGCATTGTAGTATTCCATAACACACCTCCGTTTAATTTGTTGGTTAAATTATTGGCTTGTTCCACAGGTGAAGAAGAAATTTCTATATCTATATCGTTTATATTCAACTTATCCCTAAACAATACTTCCAACTTGGGCTTGATATTATCAACCAAGAGGGATCCTGGCATCTCAGCTTCAAACTCGAATATAAAACCAGGCTTATAATAAGTCATTTCTCTGGTCTTTTTGAAGCTTATGCCTGACTCCGCCAATGCTCTTTCCATCAATAATTTTAACGTAGTGAAATCAACAAAGATATCATGTACTGACAGTACCTTAATATGAGCAGGCTTGGACTCTTTGGCCATAATTTTAGCATCTTTATATTCTATCTTCTTTATGGCTGACATGAAAAGGTCTATGTCTTGTGGATTGATATCTGTTATCCCCACGTTAACCTGCATAGTTATGGATTTATCCGTTAATACATTGCCGCCGTAGTTTACAACTGCTGTTTCTATATCGGTAGTCAGACCAACCTTATCTTTACCTATGGATGTTGCCAGGTGGATGTAAGTCTCGCTTGCATTCCCTGATTTTGAAGTAAGCGCTATTGGATTCATGCTTATCTTGACTTCGTCAGACTCAAAAGTTTCTTTCCAGGACTTGATGCTTACTTCGCCATCCTTAATCAATTTTAACATCGTATAGCTGTTATAGAATCCCCAATACCCTACAAAATAATCCAATTCCCTTCTGATTGCGTCAGGCAACGATACTCCCCTAAGCAAGGCCTGGGTTGCCGCTAATTTCTTCTTGGCATCTTTATCGTTTTTCCTGCTATAAGAAAGCTTTGCCAAAGTAGCAAAATATTTAGCCATAACTTCTATCTGGCTCTTAAGGCCGGTTGAAATCTCTATAGGCTCATATGCCAACGACAATATATCAGCATTCTTAAGTTCATCCGTAAGAGACCTCTTCATGTTCGGCTTCTGGTTCTTTGCCATCCTAGGAGTAAATGTCCTGCTATATACTGTATAATGGGAATAATCCGCGTTGAAATCATTGATATTGCTTAAATATGACGCCAAGAAATCGCTGACTATTGCTCCTTTCTTTAACCTTACAGGGACCAAAACAACGTTTCCTTCTCTATTTGCGCTATAAACAAATACGAATATCCAGTTTTCCAGGAATTTCAACACAGCGTTAAAATTATCTTCGAAGTTATCGTATAATTTAGCTAATCCGTCTAAATTAAATTTCTGCCCCGGATTCCTCTTCAATGCCTCATATATCCAAATTGCCGACTTAAAACTATATTTAAATAGATTGTAATTTGTCTCACTGAATACTTTTATTTCTAATAGGCACTCCTTGTTGTTATTAACCGGGATGACTACCCTGAAATAATGCCCGTTAAAACGGTCGCCTTTCTCGCGCGCCCTTGGGAAATTCTCGGTTAACCTGCCGCCTACGACATCGGCAAACAACTCTTCCCATCCTATTAAATCTCCGATGGCATGCCAATAGCTGGCCTCATCAGTAACTATATGTATGCCTAATACGTCTTTTAATTGGTCTACGCTGTTATAGCCTGAGGTAGGATTATTAATTTTTTCGTGTATTGAATACGGAGTCTTTACGCGATACTCAACCTTTATGACATTTATACCTAAATCATTCAGCTTTTGTTCTATCTTGGCGCTGATATCCCTTAAGCACTCCTCTGCCTTTTCATAACTCACGCCCAATACTGCCTCAACTGCCTCAACAACCTCTTCATAGCTTTCGGGTTCGGTTCTTCTGAATACCAGGTCGCGTATCTCATAAAACTTAGTTTCTAAGCCAAGCCTAAAGGCTAAAGGAGCGTATACATCCAATGCCACGCTTACAAGATATTCCAATGTCTTACCCTTTGCCTGGGCCAACATAACCAATAGCTTATCGAATAATGCCATCATTTTTTCCGGCTTACCCATAAGTTTTACCACATAATTCATATAATCCATTACAGCATAAGCGCCGTTCTTGGAGAATCTCAATAATCCTAATGGCCCGATTATGACATCTTTAACC
>JAQTPJ010000009.1 GCA_028712915.1 Candidatus Omnitrophota bacterium | reverse complement strand
CTCGGAGGCTCTGCTTGAGAATTATAAGTTTGATTTAAGCCCGGCTACTATAAGGAATGTATTAAAGGATTTGGAGGGGCAGGGTTTTCTTATGCATCCGCATACTTCTTCAGGCAGGGTTCCTACTGACTTAGGTTATAAATTTTATATTAATGATTTGATGCATAAAACGCAACTGTCTTTAGATGAAAAAGATACCTTGCGTAATTTCTTTGATTCTTATCTAGAGATGAAGAGGGATATTTTGGAGAATGCCTCCAAGATTATTTCTGACCTGACACACTATGTTGGTATAGTAAATGAGGAAGATGGGAATAAAATTTATTATTGCGGCTGGAGTTATTTATTAGAGCAGCCGGAATTCCAGAATGTGGGCGCCATCAGTTCAATATTTAAAGCCCTTGAAGAAGACAGGCTATTGGATTTAATGAATCGCAAAATGGCTAACGCCATGGAAGTTTTTGTGGGCGATGAGTGTGATTGCCTGGGTATTAATAACTGCTCTCTGGTAATCCGCGAATGCAAAAGTTCAAAGTCGAAAAAGACAGGAAGGCTTGCGGTATTAGGGCCTAAACGTATGGCTTATGGCAGAGTTATACCTATGATGGATTATTTATCAGAACTGGTTATAGACGAGTTCTAAATGTTCAATAAAGATAAAAAGGACAAAGTCAGCGAAAGTAATCTTGAAGATAAAAAAGAGAGCGATGCTTTGCGCGCAGAGCCTGTAATTAGCGATAAAAATGATAAGGTTATGCAGATTAAGAAAAGCGAGATAGAGAAATTAGAGAAAGATTTAGCTGATTCCAACAGCAAGCTCAAAGAGTGTTCTGACCGTTATCTGAGGCTGCAGGCTGAATTTGATAACGCGAAGAAAAGGATGCAGCGCGAACAGCAGGAATTCGTCAAGTATGCCAATGAAGGCATAATCGTGGAGCTCTTGGGTATTCTCGACGATTTAGAACGCAGCCTAGAAGCGAGAGAAAGCCACCATCAGGACTCAGAGGCTTTCTTAAAAGGCATAGAAATGATTTTGTCTCATGTTTATGAGATGTTAAAGCGTAATAATGTCAGGGCAATTGAAGCAAAAGGAAAGTCGTTCGATGCTAATCTGCATGAAGCCTTGACGCAGTCTGAGAGCGATGAGCATGAGGAGAATACTGTCTTGGAGGAACTGCAAAAAGGTTATATGCTAGGCGGGAAGGTAATAAGGACGGCAAAAGTAAAGGTTTCCAAGAAATCGCATAAAGATAAATAAGAATATATTTTAGAACAAATAAAACAGGAGGCTAAATATGGCAAAAGTAATCGGAATCGATTTAGGAACTTCTAATTCTGCGGCTTCAACAATGGAGGCAGGTAGACCTGTTATAATTCCCTCTGCTGAAGGCGCAGGCGTGGCAAGCGGGAAGGCATTCCCTTCTTATGTGGCTTTTACCAAAGATGGCCAGCGTTTAGTAGGCGAGCCGGCAAGGCGCCAGGCAGCTATAAATGCTGAGGGGACTATCCAGGCGGCAAAACGTAAAATGGGAACTGACCATAAATTTAAGGTTTTTGGAAAGGAATATACACCGCAGCAAATCTCAGCGTTTATCCTGCAGAAAATAAAACAGGATGCCGAGGCCTATTTGGGCGATAAGGTTGAAGAGGTGGTTATTACCTGCCCGGCTTATTTTGACGACAACCAACGAACAGCCACCAAGGATGCGGGAGAAATCGCCGGCCTAAAGGTATTAAGAATAATTAATGAGCCCACTGCAGCCTGTCTTGCCTATGGTTTAGAGAAATCACAGAAAGAACAGAAAATTATGGTTTTCGATTTAGGCGGCGGGACTTTAGATGTTACTATAATGGAAATGGCGCAGGGCGTATTTCATGTGCAGTCAACATCCGGTGATACGCAATTAGGTGGAACAGATATGGACAAGGTATTGCTTGAGTATATTGCCGGGCAATTTAAGCGCGAAACCGGAATGGATTTGATGAATGACAAAATGGCAGTACAGAGATTACGCGAAGCAGCAGAAAAGGCAAAGATTGAATTATCTTCGACCGTAAGCACGGATATCAATTTACCTTTTATCACCGCTGATGCCACGGGCCCGAAGCATTTAACCATGACCATTACCCGCGCAAAATTAGATGATTTAGTTTTGCGTATAATCGAGAGATGCCGTCATCCGATGGAGCAGGCGATTAACGATGCTAAATTGACTCCCAAAGATATCGACAGGATCATCATGGTCGGCGGCCCTACACGCATGCCTATAGTGCAGAAATTTGTTGAGGATTATGTCGGCAAAAAAATCGAACGGGGAGTTGATCCCATGGAGTGCGTGGCTTTAGGAGCGGCAATTCAGGCGGCAATTATCAAGGGAGACGTAAAAGACGTATTGTTGCTTGATGTAACTCCGCTATCTTTAGGTATTGAGACATTAGGCGGAGTAAATACAAAATTAATTGAAAGAAACGCATCTATCCCTACGCAAAAAAGCCAAACTTTCTCGACTGCTGCAGATAACCAGACTGCTGTGACAGTGCGTGTCCTGCAGGGGGAAAGGCAGATGGCTAATGATAATGTTGAGTTGGGCAGGTTTGACTTGGTAGGTATTCCCGCTGCTCCGCGTGGCGTTCCGCAAATTGAAGTAAAATTCGATATTGATCGCGATGGGATTGTGCATGTTTCCGCGAAAGACCTAGGCACCGGTAAAGAACAATCTATAAAAATCACCGCTCCCAGGAAGCTCTCCAAAGAAGAGATTGATAAGATGGTCCATGATGCGGAAAAATTCGCAGCTGAAGATGCCAAGAGAAAAGAAGAAGTAGAAACTATTAATCAGGCGGATAATCTGGCCTATGCAACCGAGAAGTCGCTAAAAGATTACGGCGACAAAGTTAGTTCGAACGAACGTGCCGCAATAGAGGCAAAATTAAACGACTTAAAAACAGCGATAAAGGATAGGAATGTAGTCAGGATTAAAAAGGAAATGGAAGAGCTGACAAAGGCTTCCCATAAAATTGCCGAGGAGATTTACAAGGCAAGCGCGGCAAAGCAGCAGTCGCAGGGAGCCGGCGCTGGCCCACAGCCAAAAGCCGATGCAGAAGGCCCGGACAGCGGCGCTCAGGAAAAACCGCCTAAAGACGATGTTATAGACGCAGAGTACCGCGCTGAAGACGAAGACAAAAAGTAATCTAGATGACGACAAAACGCGACTATTATGAAATTTTAGGCGTAAAGAAGAGCGCTTCTTTAGACGATATAAAAAAGGCTTATAGAAGCCTGGCTTTGCAATATCATCCTGACAGGGTTCCTGCGGAGAAAAAGAAGGAATCCGAGGAGAAGTTTAAAGAAATTTCAGAGGCATACGCTGTTTTATCGGATTCCCAGAAACGCTCGCTCTATGACCAGTATGGCCATTCCGGAGTAGATCAGAGGTATACTACCGAAGATATATTCCGAGGAACAGATTTCTCCAGTATATTCGAGGATTTGGCAGGTGGATTCGGCGGCAGTATCTTTGATAGTATTTTTGGAGACGGAGGTTTTGAATTATTCGGCGGCGGCGGCAGGAGATCGAAAAGGGTGCGCCGCGGCAGGGACCTGGAATTCGAAGCAGAGATTACACTGGAAGAAGTTAATACCGGCGTAGAGAAAGTTTTGAATGTTCCTCGCTATGAATTATGCAGCACCTGTAAAGGCTCTGGGGAGAAACCTGGTTCTAAAAAAACAACCTGTTCCCAGTGTAACGGCAGGGGCCAGGTTACAGTGTCGAGCGGTTTCTTTCACATGACACAAACTTGCCCTAAGTGCCAAGGCCAAGGCAGAATTATTACCGCGTACTGCCCAAGTTGTAACGGACAAGGCAGAATTAAACAGGCGCGCAAAATTCACGTAAAGATTCCCGCCGGAATAGAGCACGGTTCGCATCTTCGTATAAGAGGAGAAGGCGAAGAGGGCCAGGGCGGCAGCGGAGATTTATACGTCCTGGTGCATGTAAAGCCGCATTCTATTTTTGACCGTAACGGCCAGGATGTCTTATGCGAAGTTTCTGTGCCTATGGCAAAAGCAATTATGGGAGGAGAAGCAACAGTGCCTACTTTAAACGGCAGCGTTAAGATGAAGGTACCGAAAGGCACGCAAGGCGGCAGAGTTTTTAGGCTGGCAGGCAAGGGGCTTCCCAGCGTGCGTTCATCTTCTAAAGGAGATGAATTGGTAAAGATCAATGTCCAGACGCCGGAAAATTTAACCAAAGAAGAATTACGCCTTATCGAACAATTCGCCAAATCAAGAGGCGAAGAAGTTGATAAGGTTTCTTCATTTGCAGACAAAATAAAAAAAGTATTTAGATAAATGTAGATAAATGAGTATTATATTATGCCTACATATGAATACGAATGCAAGAGTTGCGGACATAAGTTTGAAAAGTTTCAATATATGACCGCACAACCGATCAAGGCATGTCCGGAGTGCCACAAACAAAGCGCTAAGAGATTGATAGGTTCCGGTGCAGGCCTAATATTTAAAGGTTCGGGTTTCTACGCCACAGATTATCGAAAGGATAAAACCGGCAAGGGTAAGTCCAAGCCCGGTAGTTGCCCTGCTGCAAAAGGCGATAATCCGGGTTGTTCGAATTGCCCGGCGCATTAAAATCGCAGGAATTATTTGATAGCGCGGCAATAGATAGATTTTAGAAGGGATTATTATATGGCAAATATTCGTGGGTTCAGAGGCGTGTGCTATAGCCCAGACAAGATAATGGATTTATCGACAGCAGTATGTCCTCCTTATGATGTGATAAATAAGCAGGAACAGGATTACTACTACCGCGAGAGCCCTTATAATTTTATACGCCTGATTCTAAATAAATCAGAAGAGGCGGATAACAATACTAACAATAAATATACGAGGGCTAATTTATTCTTTAATGAATGGCTTAAAACAGGCATCTTAAAACAGGACAATAAGGAAACCATATATTTCTACAAGCAGGATTATTTATGCGGTAACAAGGAGTTGTCGCGCATAGGCTTCATTGCCCTCTTGAATATCAGTGATTCTACGATTGTCTTTCCCCACGAAAATACCCATACCGCTCCAAAAATGGACAGGTTGGAATTAGTGAAGAACGTAAAGGCAAACCTAAGCCCTATTTTTACTATTTTCTCGGATAAGGGCAGCGTCGTAGAGAATATTTTCAATAAATATCTTTCTAGAAGAAAGCCGGATTTTGCATTAAAGGATGTCGAGGGCATAAGGAATTCCGTGTGGCGGCTGACAGACGAAGATAAAATCGCGCAAATACTCCGTAAGATGAAGGAGACGAAGATTTTTATCGCCGACGGGCATCATCGTTTTGAGGTATCGCTGATGTACCTTAATTTAATGCGCAAAGAGGATAAAGCATATTCCGCTGATAAAAGTTACAATTGTATAATGACTTATTTTACGCCTATGGAGGCCGAAGGTTTATATGTGATGCCTATACACAGGATAGTTAAACTGCAAATAGGACTTGACCGCCTTAAGGATATATTTAAGATTCATAAGGTGGATTCTGTATCGGTTTTGGAAGAAAAACTAAAGAAATCTCCTAAAAGCAAATGCGTATTCGGGTTATATTACGATAAGGATTATTATTTGCTGGAGCTTAAGGATAAACAACCGAGCGATAATTACTTTAAGCAAAAGAAGTGTTTTAAAGGTCTTGATGTGGCTGTGTTGGATTTTTATATTTTTGCGCAATTATTAAAAATCAAGAAAGAAGATATAGTATACACAAAAGATATTTATGAGATTAAAAATTTGGCGGATAATGATAGTAAGTCCGCTTTTATTTTAAGGCCTATAAATGTAGAACAGATTAGGGATGTGGCCTTGTGTGGAGAAAAGATGCCGCCGAAGTCCACATATTTCTACCCTAAGCTTCTTTCGGGATTAGTGGCGCATAAGTTCGAATAGAAGGGATTTGATATGCCATTGTTCGGTAAACCAAGGTATACATTAGTAAAAATCAGGAAGAAAGATATTCCCCGCGGGCTATGGACAAAATGCGGAAGTTGTTCGCAGCCCATATACAATAAGGAATTAAAGGCAAACAGCAGGGTCTGTCCGAAATGCAACTTTCACTTTCCTTTGACTGCGCATGAACGCATAGATTTATTAATAGATAAAGATACTTTTGTGGAGAGCAACGTCAACATAGAGACAGCAGACCCTTTGAATTTTCAAGGCCACAAGAGTTACAAAGAGAAATTAGAAGAAGACCAGAAGGACACTGATTTGAAAGAAGCGGTAATAACCGGAGAAGGAGAACTAAACAAAAAGAAAATTTCGCTGGCGGTGACGGATTCGCGTTTTATTATGGGTTCTATGGGTTCGGTGGTAGGCGAGAAGATTACCCGGGCAATCGAGTATGCTACCGCAAAAAAATTACCGATTATAATAGTTTCAGGCTCAGGCGGCGGCGCGCGCATGTATGAAGGCATGTTTTCCCTGATGCAGATGGCGAAAACGTCAGCTGCATTAGCAAGGCATCATAAGGCGGGACAGGTTTTTATTTCCATACTTACGGATCCGACAATGGCAGGGGTAATGGCTTCTTTCGCGGGATTAGGCGATATTATTATCGCTGAGCCCAAGGCGTTAATAGGTTTTACCGGCCCGCGTGTCATTGAACAGACAATCAAACAGAAATTGCCGCAGGGGTTCCAGCGTTCTGAATTTATGCTTGAGCACGGCCTTATAGATATGATTGTCCACAGAAAACAGCTTAAGGAGGTAGTTTCCGAATTGTTGAATTATTTGAGTTGACAGGTAAAGAGTTTTATATATAATAAACATATTCATTTATAAAAAAATTAGGTAAAAAGTATGGCTCAAGTTAGTTTAGTAAATATATCCAAAATTTACCCTCCCAATATCCGCGCTGTCAATAACGTAAATCTCAATATCGAGAATAAGGAATTTCTTGTTTTGGTCGGTCCTTCCGGATGCGGTAAGTCTACTACGCTTAGGATGGTTGCCGGGCTGGAAGATATTACGGAAGGCAAGATTTATATCGGCGACCGCATTGTCAATGATATACCGGCTAAAGATAGAAACATAGCTATGGTTTTTCAAAGCTACGCCTTGTATCCGCACATGACTGTCTTTGAGAATATGGCGTTTGGCTTGAAATTGAGACGCTATCCAAAGAGTGAAATAAAAAAGAGAGTAAAAGAAACCGCGGATATATTGAGCATAGCTCATTTATTAGACAGGCGCCCGCGCGAGCTGTCCGGCGGCGAGAGGCAGCGTGTTGCTGTAGGCAGGGCAATCGTAAGAAAGCCGATGGTGTTTTTGTTTGATGAACCGTTGAGTAATTTGGACGCGAAATTAAGGGTGCAGATGCGCACTGAAATAAATAAGCTGCACCAGCGCATACTCTCTACGATGATTTATGTTACTCATGATCAGGTAGAGGCAATGACAATGGGTAACCGTATCGCTGTAATGCGTGATGGTATTATCCAGCAGGTCGCAGACCCTATGACAATTTATGATAAGCCGGTGAATAAATTCGTCGCAGGATTTATAGGCAGTCCACCGATGAATTTTATGCGGGGGAGAATTATAAAACCGGACGGGCATATTTATTTTAATGAGGGAAGGTTTAAGGTTAAGATTGTCGATTCTATGAGGGGATCGCTTATGCCTCATGTTGACAAAGAAATAGTATTAGGTATTCGTTCAGAAGATATATACGATAAACTTTTTGTTTCTCAGGCCCCGCCAGAAAATGTCATTACTGTTACCTGCGAAGTTGTAGAGCCTATGGGCTCGGAGGTTTTCCTGCATTTAACTACAGGTAAACATTCGTTTATAGCCAGGGTAGGCGCGCACAACCGGCCGGAAGTAAACCAGGATATGGATTTAGTGTTTGATATGAACAAGGTGCATTTCTTTGATACAGAAACAGAAAAGACAATTATTTAGGTTAAACCTCCCGCTTATTTCTTTCCTGATTGTCCTGCATATCATTTCTTTATTTTATATCTTTAAAAAATCTTTTATTTTTCCCGTTGCTATTTATGTTTTGGCCTTAATTTTATTTTTTTTCGCTTATCAAAAGAATAAAAGAGAACGCAATTTACTGGAGATAAAAAAACAGGATTTGCGGGAGAAGATTAATTTGTTGCAGGAGTCCATTAGGAAAGAAAAGGTACTTACTCCTTCTTTGGACAAAAGGAATTACAGGTATACATTATTAAAACAGGCATTAGACAGGTTTAACCAGAGCCTTGTTTTATCGGATGTAGGGGCGGCTATTGCCGAGGAGACTTTTATATTGTTTGGGGGCTCGGGTAACGTATTGATATACCTGATAAATCACGAGAACAATAACCCCGAGATTTTATTTACCAAGAAGCTCAATCTGGAATTAATAATAAAAGAAAAATACGGGGATTTGTTTAATGAATGGGTAATAAAACATAACCAGCCTTTGCTGATTGAGGATACGAGCAAGGATTTCAGGTTTGACTTTCAGAGGATAAAAGAAGAAGTTTCCAGGCCCATAGGTTCATTGATTATAACTCCAATTATTACTTCTGATAGATTTATAGGTATTTTAAGGATAGAGTCTGAAGAGATGAATAAATTTTCCTCAGATGATCTGAGGTTTTTATCTACAATTTCAAACCTGGCAGGTATTGCCATAGAAAACTCTCTACTATATGGAGATGCCGAGGAATTGGCGATTAAGGACGGATTGACGGGTTTATATTTACGTAGATTCCTGGATGAGCGCGGTAAAGAGGAATTACAGTATGCCTTTAAACAAAATTCAGAAATATCGGTGCTTATGATAGACATAGACCATTTTAAGAAATATAACGATAATTTTGGACACCGCGCCGGAGATATAGTCTTAATGCATATCGCTGATTTGTTAAAAGGTATATTCCATGACCCTGTTTATACCCTTTCCCGATTCGGAGGAGAAGAGTTTTTAGTACTTTTGCCGAACACAAAGAAAAGTAAGGCTTTAAAATTGGCCGAGAATCTTCGTAAAGGCATAGAAGAAGGAGTCATAATTTTGCGCCGCTCTCCGGTAAAGATAACAGTTTCTATAGGTGTTGCCGCGTATCCCTCGGACGCTGATTCCTGGGTGGATTTGATTAAACAGAGCGACACCGCCATGTATAAAGCAAAACAAGAAGGAAGGAATAGAGTGTGTTCATTACGTTCAGCGTAGTTTTTGTTATAACATTAATTGCGATATCGGCTTTATTAAAAGGCAAGATAGCTAAGAAGAGGAATATTGCCTTAGCCGAATTCGCGAATTTAGAGAATAATTTTAAGGTGCTTTTGGCGCAGGAAGGACAATTTAAACAGGAGAATTCCAGGAAAGAGGATGACCTGACTAAGATTACAAATATTTATGAAATTACCAAAGATATCTGCGAATACCTTGAAGAGAGCAAAATTTTTGTAAGTTTTAAGAAAGGGTTAGCTGAGTTTATACATTTCGAGGCGTGCAGTTATTTGACGAATATGGATGCCAGGGATGGTTTATCTGGTTTTGAACTAATACCGCTTCGGGCGGATACCGAAAATTACGGCTATCTGGCTATAAAAGGATTGCAAAAACAGGAAAAGGCTACTTTAGATATTCTGGCTGCGCAGTTTCTGACCAGTATTAAACGGGCGCGTCTTTACAAAAAAGTCCAGGATCTATCCATAACGGATTCATTGACAAGGATTTTCACGAGAAAATACTGCCTCGACCGCCTGGAAGAAGAACTGTCCCGTTCCAAAGAATTAGATTTATCACTGTCTTTTCTCATGGCTGATATAGACAATTTTAAATTATTTAACGATAAATATGGGCACTTGGTGGGAGATGTGATACTGAAGGCTATGGCGGAAATTATTAAATCCAACTGCCGTGAAATAGATTTGCTGGGCAGGTTCGGCGGTGAGGAATTTATGGTAATTTTACCCATGACCCCTCTGGAAGGCGCTATATTTGCCGCAGAAAGAATCCGTAAATCCATAGAAACAACTCCCATAAAGGCATTTGATGAAGTGCTTAATGTTACCATAAGCATAGGCATATCCAGTTTTCCGCAAGATACGAATATCAGCCAGGAACTTATCGATAAGGCAGATATTGCTTTATACCACTCCAAAAATACCGGCAAAAATAAAGTTACCACATACTCTTCTGAATTAAATAATAAAAATAATTGATATAGCTACTTTTAAATAACCGTTAATTACGAACAAGGCGAATTTTGTTGCAAAGACGGCTATTTTAAGTTAAAATCTACATCTAATATGCGTAACTACATTATAAGTATAGATTTAGGCGGAACCAACACGAGAATAATGCTCTTGGATAATAATTTAAAAATTTTATCCAGGAAGTGTTTCTCTACGAAAAATTTTCCCGCCAGGGGAAAATTAATTGCCGAAATAGCAATGCTGGTGCGCAGTCTGATGGCAGGCAGCAACATAAGCAGGAGTCAGATTTTAGGGTTAGGCATAGGTGTCCCCGGCCCGGTTGATTATCCAAAAGGCAAAGTCCATTATCTACCTAATATAGCAGGTTGGCAGGACACACCCCTTAAGAAAATACTGGAAAAAAGAATAGGCGTTAAGGTTTTTGTCGATAACGACGTAAATCTGATGGCCTTAGCAGAAGCAAAATTAGGAGCTGCCAAAGGCGCCAGAAACGCTATCTGTCTTACTCTGGGAACCGGCGTAGGCGGGGGATTGGTATTAGACGGCAGTTTATTCAGGGGCGCTAATTTTTGCGCTGGAGAAATTGGACATATGCCTATAAGCATTGACGGCCCTAGCTGCAATTGCGGCGGGAAAGGATGCTTGGAAAGATATGTAGGCAATGCTTTTGTCTTAAGGGAAGCGAAGGATAAGCTTAGAATGAAAAATATTACACTGGAGAAATTGAGCGAGCTGGCAGAGGGAGGCAATAAAGTCGCATTAGGTATTTATAATAGCTTTGCGGAGAAAATAGGCATTGCCTTGGCGGGTGTGGTTAATCTGCTCAATCCACAGGTAATAGTTATTGGAGGAGGATTATCTTTTGCGGGCGGTTTTATATTCAGGAAGATAAAAGATACCATAGATAACAGGGCTATGCCTATTCAGGCGAAGTCAGTTGTGGTTAAAAAGGCTATTTTGGGCAAAGACGCAGGGTTGATGGGCGCGGCGCTATTGGTTAAAGAGAACGCCTTGCGCAAAAATACTAAAAACAAATGTTAAGATTTAATAGGCATTATTTAATTTTCGTGTTGCTTCTTTTGTGTATGGTGTATTCCTATTTTTGTTTTGCGCAGGAACCTGCTGAAAAGACAACGATTCAACAAGCCCCCATTATTGTAAGTGGCGACAACGTAGAATTTTTCACGGATAAACAGATGATAGTCGCTGAGGGAAACGTCAAGATTGAATACGGAGGTTCAATTTTAACCTGTGATAAGATTACTGTATTTACCAAAACGAAAGATGTAATGGCAGAGGGTAACGTAAAATTAAAAGATGAAAAAGGCGTGATAGAAGGAGAAAGCGCCTTTTATAATGTTGATACGAAATTAGGCAAGATCGCCAAAGCCAATATAAAGACAGACCCTTATTACGCTCTGTCGCCTGAAGTGGAGAAATCGCCCGCGAAATTTATTATGTATAACGGCGATATAACCACTTGTAATTTAGACAAGCCGCACTATCACCTTCACGCCCGCAAGATAGAAATTATCCCAAATGATAAAGTCAGGGCAAAAAATGTTAAATTCAGGGCGGGTGACAGGACGCTTTTTTATTTGCCATTTTTTACGCAGAGCATAAAGGACAGGCGTGAGGGATTCAGTTTTTCTCCGGGGATGTCCAAGGAGTGGGGCGGTTATTTGCTTACAAGATACACCTATTATCTTAACGATAATGTAAAGGGAACATTGCATACTGATTGGCGCGCAAATAAAGGTTTTGGCGGCGGCGCGGATTTCGAATTGCTTCCCGGAGATTTAGGCGCTGGGTTATTACGTTATTATCAGGTTAGCGAGAAATTAACCGGCAGAGGGGAAGTGTCGCCAGTTTTTAAGGATAATAAGCGCTACAGGATACAATATAAGCACAAGTGGGACAGTGAAGAAGGCAAAGACCATTTCTTGATGCAGATTAATGATTATTCAGATGCCAATTTTCTGAAGCAATATTTCTATAGAGAGTATGAAAAAGACGCACAGGATACAAGTTATCTTTTAGCCAGCCATAATTATCCCAATGCTACTTTAAGCCTGATGCTGGAAAAGAGGTTTAATCAGTTTTATAGCGAGACAGAGAGATTGCCTGAAGTAAAACTCGATACTAGTAGCTACAAGATTATGGATACGCCTTTTTACTACCAGAACCAGTCAGGGCTGTCGAATTTTAACTCCAAGACAGCCTATACCGATGATGATGAGGATGTGGTAAGATTAGATACTTATAATGAAATAACCTGTCCTTTTAGGTTTGCATTTTTGGAAAACAGCCCTTATATAGGCACAAGAGAGACTTATTATTCCAAGGATAAAAATGGAAGCGAGAGAATATTCCGAAATGTTTTTTATACCGGCTATGATGTGCTTACTAAATTATACCGTACATTCGATGTAAAGGTTAATAAATATGGGCTGGAGATTAATAAGCTTCGCCACGTTATAACTCCATCCGTAAAATACGCCTATATTCATAATCCTACTTTGCCTTCGGAGAGATTGACGGCGTTCGATAGCATAGATTCAATAACCAAGGAAAATACCGCTACATTGTCTTTAGAAAATAAATTACAGACTAAAAGAAACGGCATTTCCGCGGATTTCCTTACCTTTATAATAGAAAGCCCCTATTATTTTAATTTAGAAGGGCATGGCAGCAGGTTTAATTATATAAATTTTGACTTAGAGGTATTTCCTAATTCGTGGTTAGAATATTGGTCTGATGCTCAATTTGATTTAAGGAGGCGTTCTTTTAGTACTGCTAATTTTGATGTAAAATTCCCTTTAAAAGATAACGGGAAGATAAGCGCGGGTTACCGTTATGCGGCAGGAATTAACAATGGAGAAGACAGTGAAGTATTTACTCTTAGCTTTGAACGCAATTTAAATCCAAAATGGAAGATACGCACTTACCATCGGCTTGAATTTACCGCCGCGAAGATGTTTGAGGAGCAGGAATACGCGCTGGTAAGGGATTTGCATTGTTGGGATATGGAATTTGTAGTAAACAGTAAAAAGAAGAAAGGGGTGAGTTTTTGGTTGGCGTTTAGGTTAAAGGCATTTTCTGATGTAGGCTTTGAATTTGATAAGACTCATCAAGCGCCCAAATCGAACTAACCGAACAAATATTATGTATAATATAGCGATAATAGGGGCAGGGTATGTAGGATTGGTAACAGGCGCATGTTTCGCCGAATTGGGAAATAGGGTTGTCTGTGTTGACAGCGACAAAGAAAAGATAAATAAGCTGAAGGCAATGATTATACCTATTTATGAGCCCGGCCTAGAGGAGATGGTAAGAAGAAACGTAAAAAAACACAGGCTCTATTTTTCTCATAGCATAAAAAAGGCGGTAAAGGAGTCTTTAATAATTTTTATCGCGGTAGGCACGCCTCCCAAGGAGGACGGTGACGCTGATTTAACCGCCATAGAAAAGGTATCGCAGTCAATTGCCTCGAATATGGATTCTTATAAATTGATTGTGGGCAAGTCCACTGTCCCGGTTGATACAGGAAGGTGGATTGAGCATACGGTAAAGATTAATCTTAAAAAAGGAATAGGTTTTGATGTTGCGTCTAACCCGGAGTTTTTGCGGGAAGGAACGGCGATTAATGATTTCTTGAATCCTGATAGGATTGTTATTGGCGCAAACTCCAAGAAAGCTAAAGACCTGCTCTTGGATTTATACAAACCTATAAAGGCGACTAAAATCGTAACTGATATAAAGTCGGCGGAACTTATCAAACATGCCTCAAATTCTTTCCTGGCTACGAAAATTTCTTACATAAACGCGGTTTCCAAGATATGCGAGCTTTCAGGAGCGGATATCCTGAAGGTGTCAGAAGGGATGGGTTTGGACAGAAGGATTGGC
>JAQTPJ010000136.1 GCA_028712915.1 Candidatus Omnitrophota bacterium | reverse complement strand
AAGTCTGACTTGACAAGGGTGTTCTTTTTGGGTAAAATGAACCCTCTATTTAAGAAGGTATATGGCATTGTAGAGGTTGCTTTAGAAAGAGCAAAAAAAACCATTAAACCAGGCATACCCATAAATTACATAGATAAACAAGCCAGGGAATTCATCAAGGATAAAGGATTCGGCCATTGTTTCAAGCACTCATTAGGCCATGGCATAGGCCTAGAAGTCCACGAACAACCGAGAATATCCTTTCAGAACAAAGAATCCCTAAAAAGCGGAATGGTATTCACATTAGAACCTGCGATTTACATAGACAATAAATTTGGCGTAAGATTAGAAGAAATGGTATTGGTCACGGATAAAAAAGCAGAGGTATTAAGTGGCTCTTGAAATAAACCAGCTGAAAACCGGCGTAACAATAGATATTGACAACGATGCTTATATGGTAGTCAGCGTTGACCATGTAAAACCCGGCAAAGGCTCTGCATTCGCGCGCACGAAATTGAGAAACTTAAAGCTCGGCACAATAATCGAGCGCACCTTTAAATCCGATGACAAATTACAAGAAGCCTTCATCGAGACAAGAGAACTCCAATATTCTTACAATTCTGGCAACCTATATCATTTCTTAGACCAGGAAACATTTGAAGACTTAGTCATAGAAAAGGAAAAATTAGGCAACGCCGCAAAATTCCTCAAGGATAACCTTGTTGCTTCGGTATTATCTTACAATAAAAAAATAGTTAATATAAATCTACCTAACTGCGTAACTTATAAAATAACCCATACAGAACCCGGGTTCAAAGGCGATACTACAAAAAGCAGCGGCAAACCGGCTACCATTGAAACCGGCGCGGTGATACAAGTCCCGCTATTTGTTAATATCGGCGACGTAGTAAAAATTGATACAAGGACAGGCGAATATTTAGGGAGGGCATAAATTAATGAATATCAAAGAAATCAAAGAGATGATAGCATTGATGAATGAGAATAAACTTCTGGAGCTGGAGATAGAAAAAGAAGGTATGCGCATACGGCTTAAGAAGGAATCCCTGGAGACGCAGTTAGGCGTAAAATCACACCATCTAGTGGATATGCCACATTTTAACGTAACCCAAGAAACTACTCAAACACAAGCTAAAAAAGAAGAACAGGCAAATAATCTGATTGAAGTAAAAGCCCCTATGGTAGGCACATTTTACCGCGCGCCATCTCCAGAATCCCCTTCTTTTGTAGAAGTCGGCCAAAATATCGAAGTGGGACACGTTGTCTGCATAATTGAAGCGATGAAGCTGATGAATGAGATTAAATCAGAAATAAAAGGGAAAATCGTGGAAGTGCTCGTAGAAAACGGCCATCCCGTAGAGTTCGGCCAACCTTTATTCCTTATCGAACCCGCATAGGCAATACAATATAAAAATATGTTCTCCAAAATACTAATTGCAAATAGAGGCGAAATAGCAATACGCGTTATCCGGGCGTGCAAAGAATTAAATATACACACTGTTGCTGTATATTCAGAAGTGGATAAAGAATCCCTGCACGTAAGGCTGGCTGACGAGGCTGTCTGTATCGGAAGCGGGCCGGCCTCTAATAGTTACTTAAATATCCCCGCTGTCATAAGCGCCGCGGAAATAACAGACGTCGAAGCCATACACCCGGGATACGGCTTCCTGGCTGAAAACGCGCACTTCGCAGAAATATGCGAATCCTGCCAAATTAAATTTATAGGGCCACCCCCTGAATCTATACGCCTAATGGGCGATAAAATGGCTGCCCGGGAAAACATGAGAAAAGCAGGGCTACCTATTACCCCCGGAAGCACCACTATAATTAAAGCCAAGGAAGAAGCCCTGCGCATTGCCCATAGGGTAAAATACCCCGTAATTATTAAGGCCGCTGCCGGCGGAGGAGGCAAAGGGATGCGCATATGCCATAATGACGTGCGGTTAATCAGCGCGCTTATGACAGCCCAGGCAGAGGCAGAGGCAAGTTTTGGCAACCCCGATGTATACATTGAAAAATATATAGATGAACCGCGCCATATAGAATTTCAAATTATAGCGGATAACTACGGCAGGATAGTACATCTCGGAGAAAGGGATTGCAGTATTCAAAGAAGGCACCAAAAATTACTGGAAGAATCACCGTCTCCAGCACTGGACAATAAACTGAGAAAGAAAATCGGAGAAATGGTTATCCGCGGGGCAAAAGCAGTAAACTACCGCAATGTAGGTACAATGGAATTCCTGCTGGACAAAAACGGGGATTTTTATTTTATGGAAATGAATACAAGGGTACAAGTCGAACATCCCGTAACGGAAATGGTTACAGGAATAGATATCATTAAAGAACAGTTAAAAATATCTGCCGGAGAAAAATTATCATTTCAGCAAGACGACATCAAATTCTCCGGGCATGCCATAGAATGCAGGATAAACGCTGAAGACCCCCAGAATAACTTTATTCCCTGCCCAGGAAAGATAGAAATATTAAATATGCCGGGGGGGCCTAATACAAGGCTCGACACTCATATATATACTAATTGCGTAATAAGCCCTTATTATGACTCACTGCTTGCCAAACTAATCACCCATGGTAAAAACAGAAAAGAAACAATCAGCTCTATGAAGAGGGCGCTTAGCGAGTTTTTAATCGAACCTATAAAAACAACCATACCATTCCACAGGCAGATATTGGACAATCAGGCATTTAAAGACGGAAAATTCTCTACGCATTTTGTAGAAAAACTTCTTGAAGAAAAAGAAACAAAAACAGAGGAAACAACATGAATAGATATACAAAAACAGAACTGGGAGAAATAAAAATTCATCATAATGTCTTTGCATCTATTGCCACAGAGGCAACAAGACAGGTATTGGGAGTCATGGGAATAAGCGGAAACATAAAGACTTATTTTTTAGAATTGCTGGGAATAAAGAATTCTAGATCTATTAAAATCGAATTCGATAAGAATAACGAGGCTACGATAATTATTCCTATTATAGTCAAATACGGATATAATATCCCTGAAGTCGCCTCTAAAGTCCAAGAGGTCGTAAAATTATCTATAGAAAATTCTACCAACGTAAACATAAAAGAAGTGAATGTAAAAATTCAAGAAATAGAAAAAGATCATGAACAATATTAAATTTATTTAACAGTAGAGGGGGAACCATGAAAATTTACGATATTATAATTATTTTTTATATAATAATCTCTGCTCTTTTAGGCGCGGTAATCTTAAGCTTCTCGTTCAATATATTAGAAATAAATGACTTATTGTTCAGGATCAACACTGTCTATAGCAGCCCCAACGCCAGGATCGTATTAACCGCAAGCGGCATATTCTTTATTCTTATTTCCCTCTTGCTCGCGCAGATTACTTCGGCCAAACGGGAAAGAGAAAAGACAATTGCTTTCAATAATCCTTCCGGGCAGGTAACAATCACGCTCTTTGCTGTAGAAGACC
>JAQTPJ010000135.1 GCA_028712915.1 Candidatus Omnitrophota bacterium | reverse complement strand
ATGCCGCAGCCTAAAATTTCCAGCCAGCCCTTGCCTTTACACACAGAACAGGTTTTCGCTCCGGTTTTACCCTTGCCCCCGCAGATGATGCATGATATATCTACTTCTGCCGACGGCTCTGTAAAAGGGAAAAAGTGCGGCCTTAGCCTCATTTTGGTATTGACTCCGAACATCTCCTTGCTGAATTCTTCCAGCACGCCTTTTAAATCGGAGAATTTTACATCCGTATCCACGAGAAGCCCTTCGACCTGATTAAACATGAATGAATGCGAAGCATCTGTCGCGTCGGGCCTGTATACTTTCCCCGGTACCACAACCGCCAGCGGAGGTTTATATTTACTCATTACGCGGATTTGGCCGGGAGACGTGTGGCTACGCAATAATAATCGATCCTTGATTTTCGTACCTCGATTCTCGTTCTTGCGAGCATCGAGCATCGAGCATCGAGTATCGAGATAAAATGTATCAAAGGCGTCGCATGACGGATGCTCCAATGGAATATTCAGCGCCTGAAAATTATTATATTCAGTCTCTACTTCTGGTCCTTCGAATATTTTAAAACCCAACGAGACAAAAATTCTGCATATCTCATCCATAACCTGGATAAGGGGGTGTTTTTTTCCTATTTCCTGGATTGCGCCTGGAAGGGTTATATCAACTCTGCGGGTTTTCTGGCCGGATGAACTCTGGAGAAGGCTGGCCTGTTTTGATCTTATCAGTTCCTTAAGTTTATTCTTTAAAACATTTAGCTCTTTCCCAACGATAGGACGATCAGCGTCGGGGAGTGACGGGATTTTTGAGATTAACTCCGCGATAATGCCTTTTCTGCCTAAATATTTAATATTAAAGGCTTCCAACGCATCAGCCGAATTAACAGACTCAAACTCCCTTAACGCGACCTCTTCAATATCTTTATAATATAAAGACATATCAATATGGCTGTTAAAAATATAATGATGTTTATTTTTCTGTCATCGTACGTTAAAACGCGCGGGCCGCCGCTTTTCAACACGGTAATTTTATCCGCGTGAATATCCGTATCTCCTCCGTGACCGGGGCACTTCAGATGGAACACGCCCTCTATCAACAGAAAATCTCCGTTTACCGCATGCCTGCCTAAATACTGTATAGCATTAGCCGCATCATAAGTTGTCCATACACCCATAGCGTTATTTCCATCGCTTATGTTAAACCAGGCGAAATCGCCCCTTTTCATCAGGTGGCCGATTACCTCTCCTTCTAACTCAATACGTTTGCCGTCGTAGGCGCTGCCATCTTTGATCAAGTCTTTTATACACACGGGTTCTGCTGACGCAAAACCGCACCATGCCGTTAAGCCGATTAAAACATATATATAAATTGCTTTTCTCATTTTATTTCCCTTTTAACCAGGATAAGACAAACCCAATTAAAACAAATACCGCGATAAACTCTAACCTGCCTATCCACATCTGGATTATATAAGTAACCTTTAGCAATGCCGGCATCGCAGGCTGGACTATACCTATAGATAAACCCACATTTCCCAAAGCTGAAGTCGATTCAAACAACGAAGATATAAAAGGGTAACCGCAATACACCCCTATCAAAGCGCCTCCAAAATAAAACAGAATGAACGCGAATGTAATCATCAAAGCCATCTTTAGCTGTTTATCGTCAATTATAGTATCTCGAATATGATACAACTTCTCAACCACGACAGTTGTGTCGGAAAACATCATTCGCTTCACCTCTGCGCGAAACGCCTTAAACACCAAAATAACGCGCATCATCTTTATCGCGCCTGTGGTAGAACCCAGGCAGCCGCCTATGCTCATAGCAATAATAATACCCAAGGTCGACAAAGGCGCCCAGAGAGAACCAAACTGCTCTGCGTAAATAGTAGAATAACCCGTGCCGGTATGCGCGGAAAATAACTGAAAGAATCCCTTGCGGAATAATACGCCCGCGCTCTCATAAATCCGGCTACGCCCCAACCCGATTAGCACGATTGTAAACAACACCATTATGCTGGCAAAAAAAGCCCTGAGCTCGCTGTCTTTCCAAAGCGTCTTCCTGTTGCCTGTCCATAAGGCGTAGTGCACGGAAAAACTAATCGCGCCCCAAAACATTACAACCATTGCCACAATCTCTACAAATGAAGAGTGGTAATACAAAATATTCTGCGACTGCGGAGAAAATCCGCCGGTATCGAACGCCGCCATAAATATACAAATTCCCTGGAAGAAAGAATCAACCCACGGAATGCCGCTTGCGCGCATGGAAAGCGCTAGAACTAAACTTCCTAAAACTAAATACACAAAACTCACCAGCCAGATAAACCGCGCGGTCTGCAGCAGGTTGGGCAGTATCCTTTCCTCTCTGCCTTCGCCCATATATAAAGAATACGAACCTTTTTCCACGCCGGTCAGAAAAGACAAAACAATAATTATAATGCCCTGGCCGCCGATAAACATAATAAGGTGCCGCCATAAATTACAGCTGTAGGAAAGGTGGTCTATCCCCTGGACAAGCACGAGGCCCGTCGTGGCAAAGCCTGACATAGAATCAAAACAGGCGTCTAAAAAAGACATCCAGTGCCCGCTAAGCCACATAGGAATAGCGCCCAAAAACATCGCCACAACCCATGAGAGCGCCACAACCACCATGCCGTGCACCCAGTCAAGGTTCCTGTCGTCTTTGGGCACATAGCACAAAAGCGATAGCCCCAGGCCCAGGCACAAAGAAAATATAAAACTGATGCTAAAATCCAAAAAAGCATCCGGCTCTTTAAAAATAACCGCCGTAACCATGGGCACAATAAACCAAAACCCCAGGCCCATGATAATCTTGCCGAAGAAAAAACCGATTACTTTCAGATCTTTTAATTGCGGACGAAAAATCATCTAATCACCCAACTGACAAATAGGCATAATAAAAAGGCCGAGCCCAGAATCAAAAGGGCCAGGCCCACTTCCATTAAAATTCCGACAATGGCTAATTGTAATTTTTTTAGAAGCATTTTGATTTGAAAAGATTAAAGCTTGCCCAGAAGAAGATTTAAGAGCTGCTGCTCATTTTCAATGGTAGTCAAGGCAATGATATCGTCCTGCGCTTCGAGCACGGTGTTGCCTTTTGGGACTATGACATCTTCTCCTCTTATGACTGAAACCACGACCGAATTTTCCGGCAAAACAACTTCCTGCAGCTGCTTATTAATCACTGGCGAGTCTTCCGGCAAATCCACCCTGACGATGGCGAGCTTGCCTCTCTTAAAGCTCATTAAATTTACGAAGTCGCTAAAAGATGTTTCTTCCTCGATGATTTTCGCGATGATAGACGTAGCATCGATAGGGATATCTACGCCTAATTCGGAAAAGGTGTGTTCGTTATTGGGGTCGTTTACGCGCGCAACCGTGCGGCGCACCTTAAATTTTTCCTTTGCTATCTGGCAGATTACTAGGTTGTCCTCGTCGCCTCCGGTA
>JAQTPJ010000134.1 GCA_028712915.1 Candidatus Omnitrophota bacterium | reverse complement strand
AAGCAATAAAGAAGGAATTGTCCAGATGAGAATTATAAAACCAACGAGTGTGGAATTAGAAAAACTGACCTACCGTTTTTTGAATCAAAAGAAACGGGTTAAGGATACTGTTTATAAAATTATCGAAGACGTAAAATTAAATGGCGATGACGCGGTGACAAAATATACTCGCAGGTTTGATAAGGTAAAACTGAAACCGAGGCAGTTTAAAGTTACTGAGGCGGAAATCAGCGCCGCTTTCCAGAATATCCCCGCTGATTTTATAACGGCCCTGAAAGTAATTATTGAGAATATAAACCGTTTTTACAAGAAACAGCTGAGGCGTAACTGGAAGATTAAAGATAGCGAAGGGGCCATGCTTGGCGAAAAGTTTGACCCTATAGACAGGGTGGGAGTCTATATACCGGCAGGCACGGCGCCGTTGGTTTCCTGCGTGTACATGACTGTGTTGCCCGCAAAACTGGCAGGCGTAAAAAATATAGTGCTTGTGAGCCCGCCGGACCAGTCAGGTAATATTAATCCTTATATTTTAGCGGTGGCCAGCCTTTTAAAAGTAAATGAGATATATAAAGTCGGCGGCGCGCAGGCGATTGCAGCATTGGCATTAGGCACAAAGGTGATCCCGAAAGTAGATAAGATAGTAGGCCCGGGCAATGCCTATGTGGCGGAAGCGAAACGCCAGGTTTTTGGTTTTGTTGATATTGACATGATGGCCGGTCCGACAGAATTGGTTGTCATAGCCAATAAATTCAGCGACCAGAAATTCGTTATAAGCGACCTGTTGGCGCAGAAAGAACACTTAGGCGGGCAGGCGATATTGATTACGCCGTCAAAAAAATTAGCCAGGTTCGTCAGGTCGCAGATTCCTGAGAAAAACAACGGCTGTATTATTTTGGTGAAAAACATGAAAGAGGCCGTAGAGATTAATAATAGGATTGCCCCGGAGCACACAGAGCTTCTGGTAAATAATTCCAATAAGCTGCTTAAGGACATAAAGAATACCGGCGTGGTTTTTCTTGGGCCGTATAGCCCTACCGCGGTAGGCGATTATGTCGCAGGTCCGAGCCATGTTTTGCCTACGGCAGGCACGGCAAGGTTTTTCTCCGGGCTTTCAGTGCAGGATTTTATACGCAGCACGCACTTTATCTCTTACAATAAAAAGTCTTTGGATAATGCCAAAGGCATAATAGAGAAGGTTTGTAGTATCGAAGGTTTAACTAAACACTGGGAATCCGTGAAAGTAAGGTTTGAGTAGGAGTCAAATGAAAACGCAACTTATAGAACGAAGTGAATATAAGTTGCATATTTGAATTTGACCCAGCACCTTTTTAGTATTAAATAATTTTAACGATTAATTCTTTAAAGTGTTTGAATATGTAAAAGGTGCTGGGTTTAATTCGACCAAACGACTTATGTTCGTTATCACTCCATAAGTCGTGGTCTCATTAAAGGAGATAGTAGATGAAAAAGAGAATAGCTGTTATTCCGCGTAAGACAAAAGAGACAGACATAAAAGTTAAACTGAATATCGATGGTTCAGGCAAAGCAAAAATCGATACAGGAATTGGTTTGCTTGACCATATGCTGGAATTGTTTGCTTTCCACGGATTATTTGATTTGGATATTGTTGCCAAAGGGGATTTAAAAGTGGATATTCACCACACAAACGAAGACGTAGGAATAGTGCTGGGAGACGCTTTTAAAAAAGCGTTAGGCAATAAAGAAGGGATTAAAAGATTTGGCTCTGCCTCAGTACCGATGGAAGAAGTGGTTGCGAATGTAACTGTAGATATTAGTGGTAGAGGGCTTTTTCGTTTTATTACGCAGCCCATGAAACCTATGCCATTTGATACTGAAGGATACGCATTCAAAGATTTAGAACATTTTTTAGAATCGTTTGCTACGCACTTGGGAATGAATTTAAATATTTCAACTAATCTTTTGAGTACAGATTTACACACAACCTTGGAACCTATCTTTAAGGCTTTAGGTGTTGCTTTGGATCAAGCCACACAAATCGACCCTCGCCGAAAAGGAATCCCCTCGACAAAAGGTGTTATTGACTGATGATAGGCATAATTGACTACGGGATGGGTAATTTGCAGAGCGTGCTCAATGCTTTCTTGTCATTAGGCAAGAGAGCAAAGATTATTTCTAAGCCGGCGCAGCTAAAAGGCATTAGCTACTGTGTTCTGCCGGGGGTTGGCGCATTCGGCGACGCTATGGCAATATTGGATAAATCCGGTATGAGCGAAGCGATTAGAGAATACGCCAGTTCTGGCAAACCTTTTATGGGGATTTGTTTAGGGCTGCAGCTTTTGTTTGAGTCGAGCGAAGAGTCACCTAAGGCCAAAGGCTTAAACATTATCAAAGGCAGAGTGGTTAAATTTAAAGGCGATGTCAAGATTCCCCATATCGGCTGGAATCAGCTTAAGATTAAAACAAAGAGCCCTATATTTAAGGGCATCAAGGATGGCTCTTTTGTCTATTTTTGCCACTCATATTATGTCCAGCCGAAGGAAAAAGTGGTTATCGGCGAGACAAATTATACAAAAAATTATGCTTCGGTAATCGGCAAGGGCAATGTTTTTGGCATTCAGTTTCACCCCGAGAAGAGCCAGAGTATCGGTTTGAAAATATTGGAAAATTTTACAAGGCTATAAATGAAAATTATACCAGCAGTTGATATTTTAGGCGGTAAGGTAGTTAGGTTACTCAAAGGATCTTTTCAGGAAAAGAAAGAATATAGTGAAGATCCTGTGTCGATGGCTAAATATTGGCAAGAACAAGGCGCGGAATATCTTCATATAGTTGATTTGGATGGTGCTAGATCAGGGGAACCAGAAAATCAAGCCGTTATTAAAAAGATCATTGAATCGGTAAAGATTCCTGTCGAAGTAGGCGGCGGGATACGCACTATAGAAGATATTGATTATTATATAAAATCTGGAGCTAATAGGGTTGTTTTAGGGACTGCGGTGATAAATGACTTATCTTTTTTAGATAAAGAGGAAATTAAAAGTTTTGTTGATAACATCGCTATTAGTTGTGATGATGATAAATTGAAGTCATTTGCTGATTCTTCTGGTGCATCATCTATAACATCAGGAACTATCGCATGGCATAAAGAAGTTAAAATCCCTTTTAATGAGTTAATCAATAGAATGATTTCTGCAGGTATAAAATATTTAAATTACACTGATCGTTCTAAAGATGGAACACTGAGTGGTTTATCAGATAATAATATTGAATCTATTGAGTCTATTTTAAATTTCATAGGACTTAACGATATAAAAATAATCTATGCAGGCGGGATTGCTTCTTTGGAAGATATTAAAAAGTTGAAGAATAGCAGGCTCGAAGGCGTTATCGTGGGCAAGGCATTATACGAAAATAAATTTACATTAGCTGAGGCTAAAAATGTTAGCTAAACGAATTATTCCTTGCCTGGACGTAAAAGACGGGCGCGTGGTGAAAGGCG
>JAQTPJ010000133.1 GCA_028712915.1 Candidatus Omnitrophota bacterium | reverse complement strand
ACAAGAATATCAATTTATGATACGACTTTGCGCGACGGCGCGCAGACAGAAGGGATTTCCTATTCGCTTAATGACAAGGTAAGGATTGTCAAAGAGCTAGATTCGCTTGGCGTCCATTATATCGAGGGCGGATGGCCGTCGAATACAAAAGACAGGGAATTATTCCGGGAGATGAAAAAGCACCAGCTTAAAAATTCCAAATTGACCGCCTTTGGCTCCACGCGCAGGGTAAATGATAAGGCAGAAAAAGATTCCAATATCAAATCGCTTGTGGAAGCGGGCACTGATGTGGTCACGATTTTCGGGAAGAGCTGGGATTTGCACGTAAAAGATGTGTTGAAGACCAGCATGGAAGAAAACCTGGCTATGATTTATGATTCAGTTTCTTACTTAAAATCAAAATCCAAAGAGGTTTTTTACGACGCAGAGCATTTCTTTGACGCCTATAAGGCGAATAAAGAATACGCGCTTAAAACTCTTGATGCAGCGCAAAAGGCAGGGGCGGATGTTATTGTTTTATGCGATACAAACGGCGGGACTCTGACATCGGAATTAATAAAGGTTTTGGCAGAGGTAAAAAAACAAATCTCCGTGCCGCTGGGCATCCATATCCATAATGATATGGGCATGGCAGTGGCGAATTCCGTCGCGGCTGTAGAGTGCGGCTGCGTCCAGGTGCAGGGGACTTTCAACGGATACGGCGAAAGGTGCGGCAACGCGGATTTAGTCCCTGTTATCGCCATCCTGAAACTCAAAATGGGCCTGGATTGTTTAAGCGACGCTAAATTAAAAGAGTTGACCAAGACAGCGCACGTCATCAGCGAAATCTCCAATATGAAGCAGATGCTTAATCAGCCTTTCGTAGGCAGTTCGGCATTTGCGCATAAAGGCGGGGTGCATATCAACGCAGTATTGAAAAATCCGTCGAGCTATGAGCATATTAATCCTGAATTGGTAGGCAACCACAGGAGGATGCTTGTATCCGAATTGGCAGGCAAGAGCCCGATTCTGGTTAAGGCTAAAGAGCTGCAGTTGGATTTGGACAAAAAATCTCCTCAGGCGAAAAAGATTCTCAAATTACTGCAGAATTTGGAGCACCAGGGTTATCAATTCGAGGCAGCGGACGCGTCATTCGAAATCCTGGTAAAGAAGGCGCTGAAAAAATATAAGAAATTTTTTGATCTTGAAGGTTTTAAAGTTGTCATCGAGAAAAGAAAAGATAATAAGGTCTACTGCGAGGCGACAATCAAATTAAAGGTAAATAATATCCAGGAGCATACCGCCTCTGAAGGCGACGGCCCTGTGAATGCCTTGGACAACGCTTTGAGAAAAGCCCTGAAGCAGTTTTATCCCGCGCTTTCCAAAATGCACCTGGCAGATTTTAAGGTCAGGGTTCTCGACGAAAAAGCCGGCACAGCCGCAAAGGTCCGCGTTTTAATCCAGTCTCAGGACGAAAAAGATTCATGGACGACTGTCGGCGTTTCCGAGAACATCATCGAAGCTTCATGGCAGGCGTTAGTGGACAGTATCGAATATAAACTATTAAAGGATTCAAAAATATAGAAGGCAGATTAAGACAAATGCTTTACGGAGAAGTTTTTAAAGAATTCCAGAAACAGAAAGTCCGCTATACTATCGTAGGCGGATTAGCGCTTAATTTGTTGGGTGTTTTTCGAGGCACGGCTGATTTAGATATTTTAGTTGAGATGAGCGATGAAAACCTTGCAAAAATAGTTAAGATTTTGACCAAGCGAGGCTATCGCGTCAAACAACCAGTTGATCCTATGGGAATAGCTGATGCCAGAACGCGAAATAGCTGGATTAAAAGCAAATATATGAGGGCATTTAATTTTTACAATGAGAAGGAATTCAAGGAAGTGGATATTATTATTTCTTCTCCGGTTTCTTTTCGCGAGGCTATCAAAACAGCTAAACATATCAAAAGCGGTAATTTAACACTTTTCGTTATGTCCGTAGATAACTTAATTAAGATGAAAAAGAAAGCAAACCGCGCTATTGATAAAGTTGATATAGATCAGTTGAAGCGAATTAAGAAATTAACTTAAGAAGGCATTGATGGCAAATAAATTGGAAATTATAGATGAAAAGCTCCGACGGTATATGAAAATTCCGCCGAAGAAGAAATTAGAGATACTTGAAGAATTACACCGGATGGCTGTTAAGAATTCGTCTCCTAAAGTTATGAAACTGCGTTGGAAGTTGAGAGAAGTATAAATTTAGAGAGGAAAAAACAGGCTGTAGATAAGTTTACCCCTACGCTCCCCTGACTGCCGTCAGGCAGGCGCGCGGGGAATTTTCAAGGATGCCATAGGCGGAAGCCTATGGATAACAAGATGACAGAGCTTCCCACTAGATATAATCCTTCAGAAGTCGAGGATAAATGGTATAAATATTGGCAGGAAAATAATATTTTTTCCGCCAAGGCAGATTCCGCAAAAAAGCCATTCTCTATAGTTATCCCGCCACCCAATGTCACAGGAATTCTTCATATGGGCCACGCCTTGAATAACACCATTCAGGATATTTTAATCCGCCATCACAAAATGCTCGGCGAAAGTTCCTTGTGGATGCCCGGCACAGACCACGCCGGCATTGCCACGCAGAACGTCGTGGAAAAAGATATCGCCAAGCAGGGATTAAAGAGGCAGGATTTAGGCAGGGAGAAATTTTTAGAACGCGTCTGGCAGTGGCGCGAGCAATACGGCTCCACAATAATAAACCAGCTTAAAAAATTAGGCGCTTCCTGCGACTGGCAGCGCATCAGGTTTACGATGGACGAAGAATATTCCAAGGCTGTTAAGGAAGTATTTGTGCGGCTGTGGAATGACGGTTTGATTTATCAGGGCGATTATATCATCAATTGGTGCCCGCGATGCCAGACTGCTTTATCCGACGAAGAAGCCCCGCACCACGATGTAGAGGGAAAGCTCTACTACATCCGCTATCCGTTTAAAGATAAAAACCTAAAGCTCAAAACTAGAAATTATATTGTCGTTGCCACAACGCGGCCGGAGACGATGTTGGGCGATACCGCGGTTGCGGTAAATCCCAAAGATAAAAGGTTTAAGGGGTTGATAGGCAAAACAGTTATTTTGCCGTTGGTTGGACGCGAGATAAAAATTATCGCCGACGATTTTGTGGACCCGAAATTCGGCACAGGCCTGGTAAAAGTCACTCCGGCGCACGACCCCAATGACTACCAGATGGGCTTAAGGCATAAGCTGGAATTTGTAAATATTATGCACCCCAACGGCGTTTTAAACGATAATGCCGGCGAGTATTCCGGTATGGACAGGTTTGAGGCAAGAGAGGCGATACTCGAGGATTTACACGAGAGGAAATTAATAGAAAAGATAGATGATCACGCTCACGCGGTCGGCCATTGTTACAGGTGCCACACAGTTATAGAGCCGTATTTATCCAAGCAGTGGTTTGTAAAGATGAAACCGCTGGCAAAGCAGGCTATAGAAGTGGTGAAGAAAGGCAAAGT